>NZ_JALGQI010000057.1:0-706 GCF_022810385.1 Rhodococcus sp. ARC_M12
ATCACCATCGTCGCCCCACCCGAAAACGCCAACACGAACTCCAGAATCGACGCATCGAAACTCGGCGACGCGAACGCCAACACCCGAGACGACGGCCCCACACCGAACCGAACCCGCTCCTCGGCAGCCAAGTTCCCCACACCACGATGAGTGACCACCACACCCTTGGGCACACCCGTCGAACCCGACGTATAGATCAGATACGCCGCATCATCGAGACGCAACACACCCGAACGCTCCTCCTCCAACACCGGAGCAGACGACCGAAACGCCAAATCCGCCACCACATCCGGATCATCGAGCACCACCCACGACACCCCACCCACACCCGACACCGCACCCACATGCGCACCCAACGTCACACCCACCACAGCACCCGAATCGACCAACATGTGCTCGATCCGATCCACCGGATAATTCGGATCCACCGGCAAGAACGCACCACCGGCCTTCGCCACCGCCCACACCGCCACCACAGACTCCACCGACCGCGACAACGCCAACGCCACGAACGACCCCGGACCCACCCCACACGACATCAACATCCGCGCCAACCGCGACGACGCCGCATCCAACTCACCATAAGAAACAACCCGCGAACCCGACACCACCGCAACACCACCGACACCGGCCACACCCACAGCACCAGCCAACAACTCCGGCAACACCACACCCACCACAGACCGCGGACCACGAACCGGAGCCA
>NZ_JALGQI010000058.1:0-704 GCF_022810385.1 Rhodococcus sp. ARC_M12
GACCACCCGCTGTCGGAGTCCGGAGAGTTCGACGTGGTCGTCGTCCCTGCGCTTGGAACCCTCACGGCCGCCGCTACCAACGACGCCCTCCAGAGCCGAGATGCACGTTCGGTCATCGCCTCACTCGGGCGCCTCGACGACGCGACCACCCGGATCGCCGCGGCGTGCACCGGCGTGTTCGCCGTCGCCGAGACTGGACGGATGCATCATCGGCGGGCGACGACCAGCTGGTTCCTGGGGCCGGAGTTCCTGAAGCGCTATCCGACCGTCGCCCTCGATCTCGACACCATGGTCGTGGTCGACGGGAACCTCGTCACCGCCGGCGCCGCGTTCGCCCACATCGACCTCGCGCTCTCACTCGTGCGATCGATCAGCCCCGACCTGGCCCAACATGTCGCCAAGCTCCTCATCATCGACGAGCGTCCGTCGCAGGCGGCCTTCGTCGCCTACGAACATCTCCGGCACGAGGACCCGATCGTCGTCGAGTTCGAACGCTTCGTGCGCGCCCGCCTGGACGAACCGTTCAACGTCGCCTTCGTCGCGCAGTCGCTCGGCACCAGCCGGCGCACCCTCGAACGACGAGTCCGTGCGGCGCTCAACCTCACTCCGCTCGGCTTCGTCCAACGGCTTCGCATCGAACGAGCGCGGCACCTCTCAGCAACCACGGACCTCACCTCCGCCGAGATCGCGCTACGGGTCGGCTA
>NZ_JALGQI010000008.1:0-258209 GCF_022810385.1 Rhodococcus sp. ARC_M12
GTTTTCACCCCACGCACACGACCCACCCCCCCAAATCCCCACCCCCACCCCCTCCTCAGAGCACCCCCTCTCCATAACAACAACCAACCAAAAATTTCACCGGTAAAAGAACGACACTTCCGCCCCCAACCCCACCTCGCCCACCCCCGCCCCCAAGAAACCCAACCAGGGCACTTAGGACCACCCCCCCCCCCCCCCCCCACCCAAAAAAAAACCGATGGCACATGGGTGAATGCTCTGATCGAAGCTTGCCACAACCCGCTAGCCACCGTTCCAACGATCGTTCAGGGGTCACGTCAAACACCGGAAAACCCGTTGGTCTGGCGAACTAGCTATGCTGCGGACTCCGGCACTCGATCACGCGTGGCGGCCACGCATCAACAGGACAAAAGCAAAGGCAACCGAGTCCAAGCCGTGCCTGACCAGCGACAGTCACCCAAGATCGGCGACGAATAGAACCGGGTGCTACACCGTCCTCACCCATGCAATGCCCCTTCACTCGCGCATATGACGACCAGACAATCTATTGGAATCGACGACAAAAGAACCAGGCACCAAAATACCCCTAGCTCGAACAGCAGAATCTACCCTCCCAGCCGGATCGAGGACCCGCGATCCATACTGTCGCCGCGGATGCATACAGGCACAATCGCACCGAACCGCAGAACACGCATGGACTACCTCACTTATAAGGCTGGCAGCTTAACCTATTCGAGTGGAAAATACACGCCCTCACGAACACTGCGAGAGTCACGGATTTGAGGCACAATTCAACAAATGGCCGACAGAGACAGATTCGATTCGCTGGACGGACTTCGCGGAGTAGCGGCGCTCACAGTTCTTATCCACCACGGACTTCTATCGTCGACTACATTTTCTGACTCATACCGATCCACGGACGACTTGAGCCTTTTAACCTACATTCTCACCTATTCGCCACTCCACCTCCTGTGGGCGGGCACCGAAGCAGTCATCATCTTCTTTATACTGTCGGGCTTCATTTTGATGCGCCAGCGGCTTCGAAGCAATCCTGAGCCGTGGGCTGCATACTATCCGAAGCGGCTGGTCCGACTGTACGTCCCAATTATTGCTGCTGTCGCATTTTCCGCTACTGTCGCGCTTGCCGTCAAACGCTCACACGACAGTGATAACTGGTGGCTGAACATTCACGAAAACCCATCCGCTGCAAACATACTTTGGGATTCGGTCATCTTGAGCGGAACGTCTAGTGTCAACACGGCATTATGGTCGCTAAGATGGGAAGTCTGGTTCTCTCTCCTGCTACCGGCATTTGTCTTAATTGCGTCAATTCGTAGGTTTCATTTTCTACTAACGCTTTTCTCGCTGTACGCATTCAGTGCCCTGGGATCGGTCACACAAACGGCACCCCTACAATTGCTACCCCTCTTTGGAATAGGGGTGGTTCTGGCCACCGCGTATGAGCAGATTGCAAACACGTACACAAAATACATTAAACAAAGTAAAATCCGGTCCATTGCACTGATCCTAATTGCCACAATGCTTGTGACAATGAATTGGACGATAGGGGGGATAACAAGCAGCAAGTATCTGTCGGCTATTGGAAGTGCCAGTTTACTTATTGGTGCCACACTGCTGGTCACCATCTCACTACTAGACCCGCTCGCTCATCGGTTTCTTACCCTCAGACCGATTTCCTGGCTAGGGTCACGCTCATTTTCTCTTTATCTAACCCATGAACCGGTAGTAGTATCGATTGCCTATATAGCCTCATCTCCCGTCACGCCTGCGCCCACTCTCATTGTAGGCATTCCCTTATCCCTCGCCATAGCAG
The DNA here is from genome assembly GCF_022810385.1 of Rhodococcus sp. ARC_M12. NCBI lineage: Bacteria > Bacillati > Actinomycetota > Actinomycetes > Mycobacteriales > Nocardiaceae > Rhodococcus > Rhodococcus sp. ARC_M12. Next base: position 1,814 of record NZ_JALGQI010000008.1, read on the forward strand.
AACTTTTCCACCGGGCGGTCGAACGACCATCACACCACCTCGCACGGCGGGTCGGGCAATCAGTCAAAACTAAATGCGACAATCCCAGGGATGCGTAGATTAGTAAGCCTAGAAGGTCGAGGCCCAGTCACCTAACCTAAATAAGGCCCCCAAAATGCACTCATCCCGGTGACGACGGAACAATACTAGATTGAAGTGCTTCACCAGTAAGAATTTGATTCTTTTGCAAACCTGCGGCGCTGAACTGGTTTCGTGCCCACACCGATCCGGACTCTGGACATACGATCGATGATCAAGGGGGTCTATTGGCCCAGATGCACGACCGGTCGGAACCCAGGACATCGCAATGTATGAGCTATTACCTACGTGTGGCCGTCATACTTCCAACCAGGGAAGCAAATCACTAGAACTCGAACAAAGAAGCTCAAAGTCAGTATCTTTAGCAGACGTTCTAGAAGTCTCAAACCCCTCAGGATTCCTCGACAGCGCCAACGCCATATCAACGAAGCTCGACCAGTGCGGACCGATAATGTAAGACGACAGACTCAATAGGTACAGGTCCACTACGGCATCCTTCACACCCCCCGACGAGTTATATCTGGATTCTTTGGGTTGCGCAATCACATTTGGCACTGCTTTACAGATTTCATGCTGCACAGCCGGGTCGTCACAGGATAGGAAGAACAAGACATCTGGATTAGATTGCCTCAACTCGTGCATACGTGCGACAAACCAGCTCGGCGGTGACGCTACCTTTGTGACCGAATGACTTTTCTTGTGCGCTCTTACCATCACACCGACGAACGGTGCACCCTGTAAATATTGGCGGCAGAACTTAGACACACGTTCGATTATCTCATCCGTAGGTCTCAAGTTCTGAAAAAGTTCGGGCCATGGTGTACCCTCGTCCGATAAATCCAGCGCGTGTTGGCCCTTGACTACAACCTTTTTGGATGACGCGACTTGACTGTAGCCTTCGACTGAGTCGAAGACCGGAAAGCGTCTACAAGCTAGCGCCTCGCCAAGGAAACCAACACGTTCGCGTTCATAAATCCAAAGATCTGCGATGTCCGCTGAGAAGTTGTGTTCCCTCTTCCAGTGAAACTCAAAAGAACGGCCCGTCACCGCAGCGAAAGATTCGGCGCTTAAGAGCACGCGCATACGATTTCCTAAGCCTGAATAGACCGACGCTAGGAGCACTTCCCTCATCTCGATCCCCGATCATCGAAGTAGCTAGTTTCCTTGATATTGGAGTAAACAGCTTGAAACCCCGGCAATTCACAAATAGCGCGTGCCAGGTACTTTCGCTTTACGGTCGCCTTCAAAGCATCAACCGTGTACCGGCGCCACAGACGTCGCGGCTCCTTCCATAAACGAACAAGCCAATTGAGCCGATACTTATATGCCCAGTCAGGATAATAAGTTCCAGATGCGTACTGATCTATGAATCCACCGCATGTTGCTATAATTCCGTCGTCGACGAGGCCTGCTAACTCAAGAGCAAACTCCTCTTGCAATCCGGGACCTAGACCGATCAACGCGAGATCAAACCGCCGATGAACGAGATATCGCCGCAGGCTGTCACCCCGCAAAAGCCCCTCATAGCCATCCATAACGTGAATAGTTAAGTCAGCAGAGAGCGACCCAAGCTTCCTAGCAGCTACATCAACCGTCCTCGCCTTGCCTCCAACCAGTAGAATTGTCCAACCTGGATTGCTCACTACCAATCGCGGTACCAGCAGATCCGCCGATGACCGCACATCGACGCCGGCAATTTTGCAAAGCAGCAAGCCATCGACGCCCACGAAGCTAAAGTCTTGGAGCCTCACGCCACGATTCTGTAGGCAAACCATGGCAGAAAAGTGATTCAACCATGTAATGGTTGTAGGACCATCGCCACCAGATGTCGAAAGACTATTCTGGAGATTGTCCATATGTCTGTTGTCTACTGATCTAATCATCAGTGTTCCCTTTGTCGACATTCTCACCATCGATCAGCGAGGTTGCTTTCGCTAGAATTAGCTCCAGCCTGTTTGTCCAACTATGGTGGTCTACAATTGCTCGTCGCATCCTGGACCGAATCTTGCTATCGCGACCAAAAGAGACACCCGCGAGCAACGCCTTATCCAGACTTTCGGGACTCGAACTGTCAAAGATCATTGAATCTAGTCCCAAAACCGATAGCGTCGATCGCGCATCGCGCGAGTCGCTAGCCACCGTTGGAATGCCCATTGACATGTACTCGAAGAGTTTTAGCGGCGAGTGGTACATTGGCGCATCAGTCAACGGCAAATGGCCTGCGTACGCGAAGTCGACGTTATCAAATAACGAGGGCACATTCTCTGTCGCAACCCGACCTACAAATTCGACTCGTCCGGGCAGCAGGCGCTCAGCAACTTCAACGCATCTGTCACGGTCCGGTCCATCACCGATGATCTTTATACAAATTCTCAAACCGCTGTCCCGAGATACTCTGGCAACGGATTCTATAAGCTCAAATACACCTTGCCACCTAAGGATTGTGCCTATCCACCCGATAACCCAGCTCTCCGAATCGGCGCGCACCAGCGATCGTGGCGAAAAGTGATCAGTATCCACCCCATTCGGTACGCAGATTGCTGTTCGTTCCAAGCGAGGGTGCAGGCTGATCAATTCACCGCGTAGCTGCTCGGAGACTGCAATTACAAGATCGCTCTTTACGTAAGACCGTATTTCCCAGTATCTAGCCAACCGCTTAAACGTTAGGTTGGACCGATCACCATCCGCCTCTTTGAAGAAGATTCCATTACACTCCACGATCACGCAAGTCGCTCGACGGCGTAGTAACATCGCCCCTGACTGCATGAGTCCATATCGCTCGTAAACAAAAAACGGAGTTGTGGGCACGCACCGGTATGCCCACAAAGCAAATCCCCACCTCCACACAACCCGGATGGAGTCTCGAACTACGCCGCGCCACCCGGAGCCGACCGAATCCGAGCCTTCACCCTGCAGGTGCTTCCGCGCGATCGCGGTATCGCCCGCTATACGCGAGCTGACCCCAATGCCCATTTTTGCTGCGGACCCTGTAATTCCCAGGATATGGCTACGCGGGCCGGGAGTTGTACTCAACTCGGCAGTGGACACCCTCGGTGCACCGGACAGATAATACATTTTCCCCAGTTTTGCTACAGGCATCTATCGACTCTCCGAACGCTCGTATATTTGGGCCACCGCGTCTGCGATACTTTCCCAAGTATCGACTTCAGGATCCTGACTAGGATTCTTTTCGGGTATTGCGGAGAGGGACTGTGCTAAGGACTCTGCTGAAAACGGGTAGTCGTATAGGATTATCCAGCCAGGGCCAACCCGCTGGGATAGTTCTAAATTGCTTGGGGTGTCGGGGGCAAGAACCCGTCGAGTTGCAGATAAAGCCAGATATATTGCGCCAGAGTTATGCCTAGGTGCCGATACCAATACGAGATCTGCGTCAGCGGCCAGATTCTCGACTTCAGAGTCGGTCAACCATCGATTTATAAGGGTGGCGGATCCGGACGCGGTCATCAGTGCTTGCAATTCGTTCACGTAATTGGCGTTCCCACCGCTACCCGCAATCACCAAATGCCACCCCTGCGGTTCCGTCTCAGACCAGATTTCGACCAACTCGGTGAGTCGTTTGTAAGGACGAATTTGTCCAAGAACCAGTAGCTTGCGCACAGATCTCACTGCCAACGGTCTCGGGGTCATTACATACGGCCCGTGCGGGGTGATGTGGTGCCGGACCTTTGTCAACCCTTCGAAGCGTTGGCACGCTAAAAAATCGTTGCGACCAGCCTTGGTCAAGTGTGCAACATCTGAGACTAGATTGAGATATACCTTCCGATATATCCAGTCAAGGTTGCGATGTAGCCCTTCGTGTGCCGAAATATTATGTGCGGTCCATACAATTTTTGTCCCCCGAATTTTACCAATCAGGCAAGCGGCGAGCAAAACTGTCAATGTTGCTGCAGAAGAAAGGAAAGACTTCTTATTCGCGTAGTCCTCTGGCCAATGGAGGTGCAGGACGTCCATTCTCTTCAATAGTGTGGAAAGCGTGAACTCCCTGACCAAGTAGCCCTTCTGTTCAAGGGTTCGGTAAAGTAACGAATTGTATGGATTCTTATCACGGTTTTTGAATGCTGGCCAGGCAACCACAATCTTCTTCTGGGCGGTCATAGGTTCGCGCCTTGCCTCTCTCTGTCAGAGATCACGAATACTAACGTCGTATCCACAGCTGCGCGACGATATAAGACCACAATCAACATCGAGTTTGCGATGCATGAAGCGATTACAGCTCCCGTAGCACCGGCCACGATGGTTAGGGGGATCGTGCCAGCGATATTGAACAGTCCAGCCGCAATGGCAGTCTTGGCGCGTACTCGGGCAGCTCTATGGTTGCTAAATGCGCACATCAGAGGGCAGCTTGAGATGGCCATGAACGAGAACACACTGAGCGCCACAAGCAAATCAGTAGGCGGTTCAATTTCGCCATGTGACAAGATTCTTGCGACCACCGGTGCTGCTACTAGACTCACGCCACACAGAAGTATGCCCATGAAGCTGAACGCCAATGTTGTTCGTATAAGCCACTGCCTTGTAAGAGTCAGGCTATTTTGCTGGCGTACTGCAGCGTACTTCGTGGTGAGCAGGCCTGTTAGTCCGATTGGGACAAACATGGCGATCATCATCACTTTTGATGCCAGTCCGTATTCACCGACCTGTAAGTCACCCGAAATCACGGAAATAATTATTGGATCAAAGCCATACGCAAGTAAGTTGGCCGCCGCATAGATGGTCATCGATCCGATTAGAGCCCTTGTCGTCTTGTCCAAAGGCGAGGGTCTACTAAAAGTCCACTCATGTTGGGAGTCCAATCGCTTGAAGTATAGCGACGTGATCAGGTAAGGCGCGGCGTTACCGAGTGCGCTCGCGGCTACTGCGGCAAAAATGCTGTCGGAGACGATGAATGCTACCGCTAGAATTGGTAGCCCGACAATCGTGTTGCTCGCCAAAGACAAATTTGAGAATGCTGTCTTGCTCAGAGCGTCAAGAGCCCCCTTCGACGGTGCAAGCGGGAGGCATATGGCCATTACTATTAGTATAATGAGCACGGCTAGCAAGATTTCGGTGCTGCTTGCATCCATCAGCGCCGCGGCTATAGCGACAGGCGTGATGAAGCATGCAAACATCAAAGTAGATTCAGCAAGTGCAAATTTTGAAAACAGCTTCACTAGGCTACCTGGGCGGGCTTCCGGCTTGTTGGCGATTGCAGACCTAGTTGCTTGCTGTAACCCGTCCAATAGTATTGCAATGATTGGCCACACGCTAAATACAGCGGTAAACCGCCCATAACCCTCAGCACCGAGGTTGTCAACTAGCAGAGGTATCCGCACCAGTGCACCTACCGCTACTATTCCTTGCGCTAAGACATACGATCCCATTGTCCAAAACCAGATCAGACGATTTGAACCCTCTAATTTGCTCACCATACTGGCCTCGCGGAATTTGCCGGCTTGTCGACGGATTGCACCTTAGCGCGTTGGCTGCTTAATCGGAGGATGACGAGCCAGAGCGCAAGTGTCCAGAAATAGGGAGTCGCTACGTTAATTTCCCACATGGGCTCAGTAACGAACCCGACGGCTACGGTCGAGAACAAAGCAATCGACAGAGGATGCAGAGACTTGCTAGAAATCCACGCCGCAAGTATAAGAAAGAAGAAGATGCACCCAACGATTCCCACATTTGTCATTAGGTATGGCAATTGGCCATGCTCGTGGACCAAGATGTACCGACCTGTAACCCGCTCTTCGTATGCTCGATAGAGAATTGAGCGACCAGGACCAAATACTGGCTCTTCGCGGAACCCTCGAAGGACGATCTGAGCAATATCACCTCTGTTTGTGAACAGATTGAGCTGCGACTCTAACATGATGATCACAGATGCAATTATCGATAACAAGGGTACAGATCGCAGGAAAGCCCGGAGGGTACTGCGAGGTGATTGCATGTAATTTTCGTTGTTTCTGATTAGCAGGTATCCAAGATAGGCCACGACTGCCATGAGTTGCGCTGTTCGGCTCCCTGATCCAACCAAGAGTGCGAGCGCTATCCCTAGCGCGAACCAACGGGTTTTTCGTCTGCCAAGAAATGCAAGAAGCGGTACCAGTGTGGCAACCAAGAGTCCCAGGTTATTCTCCTGCGGTAAATATGAATGCCAGAGGCCCCCAAACGGGGAACATTTATCGATGCGGCATTCTGCGACCGCATCTTGATAGAAGACGATCTGATATATCAGAACAGACATCAAGATAGCTACTGCAATGACCGCTAGTTGTCGGGGTCTTATTTCGGACGGTGCACCAAACGCAAGCGCGGCAATAACCAGTACCGCGACCGCAATCGACAAGAAGTTTCGGTTGTCATCCCGTATCAGTGTCGCGAAGGCTAGAGTGATTCCAAGCATGCCCATGAGCTGGGCCGCCGGCATAGTTGTCCTCTCTTGATGCAGAGAAGATCTTGAGAAGAGTATGTGCAAGGCAAGAACGGCGATCAGCAGAGAAAGAAGAACTCCCACTGCGCTGCCGACGTTTCCTGAGGAAACCCACACTGATCTCCCACTGCTATCTTCCACACGACGCGCGCCATCGAAGAAGACGTTGATAAATTGCACTACAGGTGTGCGGATCAAAACAAGACCAAGTAGAGCGCCCGTTGCAGAAAACGTGTTCCCTTTCACCGCGTAAGCTCCCTGCGGATCGGGCAACAAGGATGTGAGGTATTGAATCTAGATGTGCGCTCAATTGGCAGCAGCAGGCCGATGAATCTCGGTCTTACTCTCATTGGCGATCTCCCTGGGCATAGGCTTGCAAGACGTTCCTCATACTTGCCTCGAAACTGTGAGCCGACTAAGTTCCGCGCCGCTCGACGGGGTCAATACGCCCCGTCGCTTCCAGCAACCGCCTTCATGGTCTTGGCAATGATCAGCAGATCCCCCACCATCGACCAGTTCTCGACATACGAGAGATCTAATCGAACTGTCTCTTCCCACGACAGGTCGGATCTTCCGCTGACCTGCCACAGACCGGTGACTCCCGGCTTGACCAACAGCCGCCGACGAACCTCACCGTTGTAGGTCTCCACCTCACGGCGGAGCGGGGGCCGCGGTCCCACCACGCTCATCTCACGCTTGATAACGTTGATGAACTGCGGCAGCTCGTCGAGACTGAAGCGCCGCAAGAACTTGCCGACTGGCGTCACCCGTGGATCGTCACGCAACTTGAACAGAACCCCGCCGGCACCCTCGTTCTGGTCGAGAAGGTGCGCAACCTGCTTGTCGGCGTCGACGGCCATGCTGCGGAACTTGATCATCGAGAAGGGCTTTCCGTCGATGCCCATTCGCTCGGACTTGTAGAAGATCGGCCCACGACTCGTGGTCTTCACGGCAATGGCGACTGCCAGCAGGATCGGCGAGATCATCACCAGCACCAGAGCCGCGAACGTCAGGTCGAAGGCAGTTTTGCTGAATCGCGTCGCACCGTTGTACTGGGGCTTCTCGACGTGAATCAGGGGGAAGCCAGCCACGGGCCGCATCACCAGGCGCGGACCGGCTACATCGACCACACCTGGGGCGACCACCAAGTCGACATCTTTCTTCTCCAGGTCCCAGATCATCTTGCGAATGCCCTTGTTTCCGAGGTGCTCGGTTGCGGTGACGGCCACCGTGTCGGCACCGCACTCATTGATCGCGTCGAGAACGTCGTGCTCATCCCCGAGCACCGGGATGTCAGTGCCTTCCACATGAACCAGCCCGTCCCGCGGAGCCTCGTAACCGGGCATGCAGATTCCCACCACCGCGTAACCCGAGGCCGGCGATCTTTCGAACGACTGAGCCATCGACACCGCGGCCGCACGGCTGCCCACGATCAACACCGAGGTCTTGTATTCACCCTTGCTCCGCAGCCGAGTGACCACCTTGCGCCAGAGCCATCGGCTCACCAGGAGCGCAAGCAGTCCGGCAGGCAACGCGATGGCCAGATAGAGACGAGCGAAGTCGATGCGGAACAGCAGCGACACGATCGCAATGACACCGAACAGGCGGAAGGTCGCCGAGACGATACGCCGGTACTCCTCCGCACCGTTTCCGATGACGCGAGGTGATCGGGTTCGGAAGATGGCGAGGAAGGCGATCCAGAGCACGGCCAGGGCTATCGACACTCCGGTATATGTCACCGTCGGGAGCAGGCCCGCAGTCGCCATATCGCCGCCACCAAAGCGCACGACCTGCGCCAGTGCGACCGAAAGAACGATGACGACGACGTCGGTTGCCCGCAACCGCCTGATGTATTGCTCTTCCCACACGTGACGCGAAGTCAGGATGCGTGTTGCCACCGCGTCCTGCCGACGTGGATAACCCCACAGAGAGCGCTGTGCAGCCCCGACAGATGCCACGTGCTCCCCCTCCTCTGCAGTACTGCGCACACCGGAGGTGAGGCGCGATTTCGGATCGAACCAATCCGGATTGCAACTGGTATCGAATTGAAATAGTCCCATGCTGCTATCCGATGCACCACGCGAGCGGTGCAGATCACAAACGAATAACAGCAAGTATTCGGTTTACCACACCATCGCTGACTAGGCGATACGTGTGGCAGGAACCTACTGGGTTGTAACCGCGCCACGGCTGAAAAACGTTACATATGAACATAATCGACACGACAATGTGAGTATTCACAGGTTGCAGCGCCGTTTATCGTGAGATCGAAAGCCTCACCCCCGCCGATAGGACGCCGAACAAACTTCTGCACGGTCTGACCAGGGATGAAACAAGGGTTGTGACGACATCGGTGTCACAAGCAATCAAATAGCCGAGAAGCTGCTTCCAGAGAAATCAGCGTGATATTTCATTCCAACGAATGAATTTCGCGCTCGGATTGTCTGTCGAGATCATGGACGGCCGAGCCCTCGGTAGTTCCACCCCGCCGCCCGCCACTGCTCCGGGTCCAGGCAGTTGCGTCCGTCGATCAGGGTCTTGCTGCGCACTGCGCCCTCCAGGTCCTCAGGAGCGAGCGCCTTGAACTCTTTCCATTCCGTCAGCACCAGCACCACGTCAGCGCCCTCGCAGGCTTCCAACGCGGAGTTGCTGTACGTCAGAGTGGGGAACAGAGCCCGAGAGTTCTCCATGGCCTTGGGGTCGTACACGTTGACCGCGGCACCCTGCAGCTGAATCTGCCCAGCCACGTTCAGGGCCGGTGAATCACGCACGTCGTCGGAATCGGGCTTGAAGGCGGCACCGAGCACGGCGACCCGAGCACCGAGGAGAGACCCACATGCCTCGCGCGCCAGCTCGACCATGCGAGTACGGCGTCGCATGTTGATGTTGTCGACCTCGCGCAGGAACGTCAGAGCCTGGTCTGCACCCAGTTCACCGGCCCTGGCCATGAACGCCCGGATGTCCTTGGGCAGGCAGCCACCACCGAAGCCGATGCCGGCATTGAGGAACTTACGGCCGATGCGCTCGTCATGGCCGATGGCGTCGGCGAGCACGGTGACGTCGGCTCCCGCGGCCTCGCACACCTCCGCGATGGCGTTGATGAACGAGATCTTGGTGGCCAGGAACGCGTTGGCGGATGCCTTCACCAGCTCGGCGGTAGCCAGATCGGTGACCAGAAAGGGGATCTTCTCGTCGAGCAGCTGCGCGTAGACCTCGCGGGCAAGTTCCTCGGCGCGGCCCGGACGAGCACGGTCCACACCCAGCACCAGGCGATCGGGATGCAGAGTGTCTTTGACGGCGTAACCCTCCCGCAGGAACTCCGGGTTCCAGGCAACCTCTACGCCGTCACCGGCGGGTGCGAGCTCGCGAGCCATGCGGCCGAGCCGCTCAGCTGTGCCCACCGGCACTGTCGACTTGCCGAAGATGACCGCGGGCTTCGTCAGCAGCGGGGCCAGCGTCTCGATGACCGAGTCGACGAACTTCATGTCGGCCGCGAACTCCCCCTTCTTCTGAGGAGTACCGACGCCGAGGAAGTGCACCTCCGCGAAGTCTGCGGCTTCCTGGTACGACGCGGTGAAGCGGAGACGGCCGGCCGCGATGTTGCGCTGCAGCACCTCTTCGAGACCGGGCTCCCAGAAAGGGACTTCGCCGGCTTCCAGCTTGGCGAGCTTGGCCGGGTCCACGTCGACACCGAGCACCTCGTGGCCGAGTTCGGCCATGCACGCGGCATGAGTGGCACCGAGATAGCCGGTACCGAAGACTGTGATTCGCATACTGTTCGTTCCCCGTCGGTTGTGCTGTTGTGCCAAGTGTTCGGTCGAGACAACGCCCCGACTGATGCTGGGCTATCGCGTGGACTACACCCGCGTCTGCGAATAGTAAACGCAGTCCCGGCGTCTCCGATACTCCAGGGACGGGGTTCACAACACGATGGACGGCCGGTAACTCAGAGACCAATTTCTAGCGACGAACCGGAAACTGCGGGTTCTCGGGCTCCTCGACGGCCTCGGCGCAACGGTGGATGAAATCGCTCAACTCGGTCCGAACCTCAGGAGCAAGTAGGTCCAGCGGGGCCTCGGTACCGTGATATTCGGCGAATGCCGATGTGTACGCGTCCACACTGTCCGAGATCACCGCGTGCAGCGAGGTGGACCGGTTCAGATGCACCCGTGCGATCTGGTCCACTCGATCGGACAGAAAATCGTGAAAAGAATTATGGTCCATGGAGTTACCGGACCCGTTCTCCGAAATAGTGGTCATCACAGCATGATACGAAGAAAACCGACCGACCGCAGGGTGAGTGCACCGCCTTTCAGTACGCGCCTTCACTCTTGAACACGGCCACAGCAGTCTTGGCGATGATGAGCAGATCTCCTGTCATCGACCAGTTCTCGACGTACGAGAGATCGAGGCGAACGCTCTCCTCCCACGACAGATCGGATCGGCCACTCACCTGCCACAGCCCGGTGACACCCGGCTTGACGAGCAGCCGACGTCGCACCTCGCCGTCGTAGGTTTCCACTTCTCTGCGCAGTGGTGGCCGCGGACCGACCACGCTCATCTCGCGCTTGAGCACATTGACGAACTGCGGCAGCTCGTCGAGGCTGAACTTGCGCATCACCTTGCCCACGCGGGTGACCCGTGGGTCATCGCGCATCTTGAACAACACCCCGCCCGCGCCCTCGTTCAGACCGGCCAATTCCTGTACGCGCTTGTCTGCGTCCTGGACCATGCTGCGGAACTTGATCATCTGAAAAGGCTTGCCGTCGATGCCCATTCGCTCGGAGTTGTAGAAGACCGGCCCCTTGCTGGTGAGCTTGATGATCACGGCAAGGACGATGAGGATCGGTGAGATGAGCAGCAGAATCGACGCGGCGAACACGAAGTCGAAGGCCGTCTTGCTGAAGCGTTTCGCGCCGTTGTACTGCGGCTTCTCCACGTGGATCAAGGGGAAGTTCGCCACCGGTCGCATCACCAGCCGCGGGCCCGCCACGTCCACCACACCGGGCGAGACGACGAGGTCCACCTTCTTCTTCTCCAAGTCCCACACCATCTTTCGCAGACCATGATGGCCGATGTGCTCGGTGGCCGTCACCGCGACAGTGTCGGCTCCGGACGCTTCGATGGCCTCGACAACGCTGTGCTCGTCTCCCAACACGGGGATCTCGACGCCGTCGACGGTGAGCGAGGTGTCGTTGCCGGGCTCATAGTTGGGCAGGCAGATGCCGACCACGCTGTAGCCGGCTTCGGGAGAACGCTCGAAGGACGCGGCCATCGACAGCGCCGAACTACGGCTTCCGACAATGAGTACCGACGTCTGGTAGCCGCCGTGAGCGCGCTTGCGGGCCACCACCTTGCGCCACCCCCACCGACTCAGCAACAAGCCGATCATGCCGACGGGTAGCGCGATGGCCAGATACAGCCGAGCGATGTCGAACCGGAACAGCAGCGACAGAATGGCAATGGTGCCGAACAATCGGAACGTGGCCGAGACAATGCGTCGGTACTCCTCCGAGCCGTTGCCGATCACCCGTGGAGAACGAGTACGGAAGATGGCGAGGAACGCCAACCACAGGACGGCGAGGACACCCGAGACTCCGAAATAGCTCACGATGGCCCACGGCTCACGAAAGTCGATATCGCCGAAGCGGATGATCTGAGCCACCGTGACGGCACCGAGGACAACCACCGTGTCGGTTACACGGAGCCCCTCGGTGTAATGCGTCTCCCAATCACGACGCGACGTCGTCTTACGCAGCCGTCGTGCGTCACGCCGCGAGACAACCGAACTCTGTGTTTCCAGGTCTCTGACTGACACTTGTTTCCCCTCGGTACGTACGCGTTGCCGAACCCCTGCGTGATCGACACTGCTCCGTGCCACCCCGTCGTGCAGATTGTCTTGTTCTACTTATCGTGTCACTTGGTAACGGTATGTTGATCGACGCAAAACCGCAGGTCGTTACATGTTTCGAGTGCATTAACCACAAGCGTCCGCGGTGTTTCTGGCAGTGCCGAATTCCCCATTTCGCCCCATTCCCGGGGACTACTAAGCAACAGATCGTCACTCGATGTCAAGCAGTGTCGGTCGATTGCACGACGCGCGGCGACATTCCCGCGAAGGCCTCCCACATTCGGCGTCCCAGTTCCCGTTGGCCCTCGCCGTTGTAGTGAATCTTCTCGGTCTCGCTGTTGTAGAGCCCTCTCGGTCCCTGCACGTACGCAACGTTTGTTCGTCGACGCGGAGTATCGGCATGTACCGCGTCGATGACGGCGTAGTTCGGCTCCCCCGATTCGATTTCGTCCGGCACCATCTGGCCCAGAACAAAGGGCACATCACCGAACTCGGTGCGCAGAGCATCGATGAGACTGTCGAGCTTCTCTGCATACACCGGCCCGGTCAGCAGAGGCACATCACTCTCGCCCTGATGCCACAGCACCGCCGCCAACTCGTTGCCGGACTTCGTCGCCAGGCCGGTGCGGATGCGCTGCATGGCATTCCAGAACAGATTGACGCGCGCACCCGTATCGGCCGGATCCCACGAGATGCCGTGGATGCGCGCGAAGCCCGAGTCGCCGCGCGCATACGGAACGAGCAGCACCGGCCTGCCCGTCTTATCGGCGAGGTGCGCTGCGAACGTCGGGCCGAATCCGACTGCCTTGGAGGGCACCTCGTGAAACAAGGGATTACTGCCCGCCACGATGGTGTTCTTCGACCGACCCGACGCTGCCCACTGATGTACCCGAGGATGCGGAGCATCGAGACCGGCACGATCCAGGCCGCGGCCACCACCGTGCGCGTTGGACTGGCCCAGCACCGCAACCACCAGATACGGCTCGTCGATCGCCTCCACCGCAATGCCGCGTCCCAGACGCCTCTTGACGACGTCCTTGGCCCGGACTGTCAGATCCTGACGTAACCCCACGAAGATCCCCCTCGTCAACTGCAATCGTTCTGCGCAGGTACCCCGGCGAAACGATCCGCTATCCATTGATTGACGGCGTCGCCGTTCACGTCGCCATGCCCCCGCCCCGCCTGACGATCGATGGTGACGACATCTCCCAACGCACACGCCTGCGCGAGGGCCGCGTCGGTCCACGCCGCGTCGATGTACGTGTCGGCGTCGCCGTAGGCCACCAGCATCGGTGCCGAGGCCGGTCCCCGCGGCACGGCCATCCGAGCCAGAGCCTGTCGAAGGGCATCCGCAGCCGCATCGGAGTTCGGTGCAAAGTCTTTGTCGCCGAGCCTCTTCACCGCATCTTCACGGGCACCGGCCTTGTCCGCCGTGCACCCGGTCAGCGCCGCCCAATCCTGCGCGGCATCGCCTCGGCGATAGTCGTCGAGGTTCAGAGACGGATCGCGTCGCGCCAACGACTCCAGCACCCACTGCAGCAACGGGCCCTGGTCGTCGGTCAGTGTTCCCGCAATGGCCTTGTCCACCAGCCCGACCATGTTCGCTGCAGGTGCCAGAGCGACGGCACCGACCAGATCCAGCTCGGGCGCATAGGAATCGGCGAGTTCGTTCGCCGCCCACGCAGCACCACCGCCCTGCGAACCACCGAACGCCGCCCACTCGCTGCCGACATCGGGGAAGACGTTGCGCAGAGCGCGAACGGCATCGATGACGTCGTAGCCGGCGGTGATGTTGTCCAGGTACGCGTGGTTGCCGGGATGCCCCAGACCCTCGTAGTCGGTGATGGCGACCGCGAATCCCGCTGTGGTGTAACCCTGTACGAGCGCCGATGCGCCCAGCAGCGACGCGGACCTCGACGGCGCGCATGCCTGCTCGATTCCCGTGGTGCCATGGGCGTAGGAGATGACGGGCCACCCACCCTCGGGGGCATCGCCGGAGGGGGTGAACACCGTGCCCGATACCTCACGCTCGCCCACACCCGGTTGCATCGAGCGGTACACCACCCGTGCCGCTTGGACACCCGACATCCGCACCGGCAGTAGCAGATTCGGCATGGTCTCGGCACTGACGATGGAGCCGCTGCCGGTACCGGGGTTCGCGATGTCCATCGGCTCAGGATCGGCACCACGCACCACCGATGCGAGTACGCCCTGCGCCTGGCCTCCGAGCGGCACCACCACGGCGCATCCCGCGAGCAAAGGGAGCAGCAGCAGAGGCGCGGCGAGCCTACGGACGGAGTGCATGAATCTATTTGCTCGCCTTGAATCTACGCGCGTACGTCAACGACGGCTTCTCGATGAATCGGTACGTCACCGCTCCGAATGCGATGCTCACGGCGCTCACCAGCACGAAGTTCCGTAGTAGCCCCAACGGACTGTCTCCTGCCATCCAGCCGAAACGCCCCACCATGATCAGAATGGGGAAGTGCCACAGGTAGACGCTCAGCGAGATCATGCCCACGTAGCTCAGTGGTGCCCAATCGGCCCGTTCGGCCAACTTCGAGCGCTCACCGCGGGCCAGCGGCACGACGATGAACAGAATGAGCAGTGCCGATCCGAGGGACACGGTGGAGGTCTGCCAGCGCGAGTTGTTGTCGATCAGCATCAGCGAGATCACTGCGGTCGGAATCATCGCGATGCCCGTCCACCAACGCATTCTGTCGACGATCGCGCCTTTCAACATTCCGTTGTCGATCGCGACGAACACCACCGCCGCCAGCATGCCGTAGGTGAAATTGTCAGCCAGCGACCAGAAGCTACGGCTGAGCACCGCGATCTCGTTGGGTCCCCATTCCAGCAGTTTCGGATCGGTGATGCCCGACGGCCCGACGCGCGATGCGGTGTAGAGCTTTCCGGTGATTCCGATGACGAACATGATCACCACCGGGATCAACGCCAGCACCGGTGCCGAGAGGGACGTGCGCTTGCGCAGGAAGAACGCGATGCTCGTCAGCAACGGCAGTGCGATGTAGAACGCGAACTCCAGCGACAGCGACCACGACGGGTTGATACCGGTCTGGATCATGCTCGGAATGTAGGTGTGCACCAGCGTCAGATTGGCCAGCAGTGTCAACGGATCGGTGAGGATTCCAAGACCGTTGTCGGTGAAATGCTGCTCGGCCACAGCGGCGTTCTCCACGAACACCGCACGCATCACGTAGTTCGCGAACAGGAAGATGAACAGGTACGCCGGAAACACTCGCAGCAACCGATGCATCGCGTAGCTGACATTGTTCGGCATCGGTTTGCCTGCGAACAGCTTTCGGACCATCGGCAGGAAGATCAGGAAGCCCGACAGCGCGAAGAAGAAGATCAACCCCTGACCCAGCACCCCGAGCTTGTAGGTCAGGACCGTCTGCGGCGAATAGTGACCGCCGACGTGCACGGCGAGCACGCACAGGCAGGCGAATCCGCGGGGGCCGTCGAGCCCGACGAGGCGGGCAGGTCGTTTGATTTCGGTATCGGAGACCGCGGTGGCCGCGGTCGCGGTGCTGTCGGGTGTGGCGGTCATGGATACCCTCTGAAGGTCATGGCGCAGGAGGCGGGCAGAAGCTGATGGCGTCGATACCGGCGAACCGGTCGCCGAGCCATCCGAACGCAGCAGCACCGTCGATGTCTGCGTGACCGGAATTCGGTTGGAGCACAGATTGAATCGTGTCTCCGTTGGCGCAGCCGGCCGCGATGGCGGCCTCGGTCCACGGCTGCGAGATCAACGTGTCCTGGCCACCGTAGAGAACCAGCATCGGTGCGGCGGCCGGTGACGTCGGCAAGCTCATCTCACGCAGGTAGTCCGCGAGCTTCGCCGTCGCCTCGGGGGTTGCCGGACGCAGATCGTCGTCACTGATCTGCGCCGCCAGGGATGTGCGGTCGGCAGCGAGGACGCCGCCGCACGCCGAGAGCTCGTCCCACTTCTCCTCGACGATGCCTCGGCGGTAGTCGTCCAGGTCGATCTCGGGATAAGACTGGGCCAGGCCGACGAGCACCCACTGCAGCAGGGGCTTCTGATCGTCGGTGAGCGTGCCGTTCGCGGCCGCGGCCGCCAACCCGGTGATGTCCGCTGCCGGGACGAGGCTGACCGACCCGACCATGTCGAGACCCTCGCCGTAGGTGGTCCCCGCGAGTTCGTTTGCGGCCCAGGAGGCCTGACCACCCTGGGACCCGCCGAATGCAGCCCACTTCGTGGACGCATCGGGAATGAGCTTGCGGGCAGCGCGCACCGAGTCGATGAGGTTGTTCCCGACGGTGCGAGCGTCGAGATAGGGATGGTACGAACCCTCGAGGCCCAGTCCCTGATAGTCCGACACCGTGACGACGTTCCCGGACCGCACGAGCGCCGCGACGATCTGCGAGCTGCCGAGCAGTTCGGGATCGGTGGACGGTGCGCAGTCCTCGAGCACGCCGGTGGTGCCGTGGCCATAGGCGATGATGGGCCAACCGCCCTCGGGCGGTGTGCCGTCCGGTGCGAAGATCGTGCCCGAGACACGCTGCGGTGAACCGTCGACCCCGGAGGTGGACGAGTAGACCACCCGCGCGGCAACTGACGACACGGCGCTGACCCGTCGATCGATGGTCAGCAGTTGCTGCGCACTCTCGAGCGAGCCGGGGCCTGCTTCACCGTAATCGGCGTCGAGTGTGGCACCGAACGCCGCGGATTGCGACACCGAGTACGGATCGGCAGGCGGTTCGTCGGAGGAACACCCCGACGTCACCAGGATCAAGGCCAGTGCGCAGGCACCGCTCGATCGGTGTACTCGGCTCGTTCTCGACAGTGTCATCGGACCCCCTCTGCAGCTGGCGTCCGCTGGGCAGCGGTCGCCTGCTTCACGATGTTCTCCACTTGATCGCGATGGTCGATCGAGTCGCGTGCGATTCCGAATGCCAGCACCAGCACACTGCTCAGGATCGCGCCCATCACTCCCCCCAGAATCATGTTGCTCGTCGGCGTCGGTGTTGTGGCCGAATCAGGAGTGGTGGCCGCATCGACGAGCGTCACCTCCGACACCGCTCCGTCGGCCCCCAGGTCGATCTCCCCGACCAGCTTGATCAGTTGCACTGCAACGGCATTGGCAACGTCTCGCGCCTGCTCGGCGTCGGCGTTCACCACCGAGATGTCGATCAACGCCGAGCCCGGAGTGGGCACCACCGTGATGTCGTTCTTCAGCACGTCCGGCTCGATCGGCAACCCCTCCGACGCGATGACGCGTCGCAACACCTGCTCGCCGGTGGCCAGCTGAACGTAGGTCTCGACGCGAACCAACGACCCGCGATTGCCGTCGAGCGAGTTCTTGGGCGACGTGGGGCCAGGAGCTGTGACGAACACCCGAGACGATGCGGTGTACGTCGGCTCGACGAGATAGGTCGCCAACCACCCGGCACCCGCCGACAGTGTCGCGGCGGCGAGAATCAACGCCCAGCCGGACAACAGAATACGGCCGTAGTCCTTGAGGGTGGGCACACCCGTGGGTGCGATCATCGATTCAGCTCGCACGTATCGACGGGGCGTTGGCCGGCGAACATGCCTTTGACCCACGGCAGCGACCGGCTGCTGTCCAGATCACCGTGTCCCTCACCTTGATGCAGCTCGTACTCGACGAGGTCTCCGGAATCGCACGCCCGCTGCAACGCCTTCTCGGTCCACGGTTCGAGAATCAGATCGTCCTCGCTGCCGTACATGACCAACAGTGGGGTCGTCGAACGCTGCTGCGGCAGAGCCATATCCGACAGGTAACCACGCAGACGATCCGTTGCTTCGACGCTGACCGGTGTCAGGTCCGAGGCCTGCAGACGCGCCAGGAGCCCGGGCACGTCGTCCGACTTCGGCGGCACGCATTCCATGAAGTCGTCCCACCGCTCCCGCGCCAACCCCGACCGGTAGTCGTCGAGGTTCATCTCGGGATGACTGATCGCCAAGGTGTGCAGCGCGTACATCAACAGGGGGTACTGAGCCCGCGTCAGAGTCCCGTTCGCGGCAGCATCGGCCAAGCCGGACATGTCCGACACCGGCACCATCGCGGCGGTCCCCACCAGCTCGAGCCCGCCCCCGTACTCGGCATTACGGTCGCTTGCCGCCCACGCTGCCATGCCGCCGAGCGAGACTCCGTAGGCGGCCCACCGCGAGCTGAGGGTGGGCATGAAGTTCCTGGCCGCACGGACCGCATCGATCATGTTGTAGCCGAACGTCTTCGAATCGAGGTACGGGTGATACGACCCAGCGAGTCCGAGCCCCTGATAGTCGGTCATCGCCACCGCGAAGCCGTTGAGCACCAACGCTGCCACGATGGGGGCACTGCCGAGAAGGTTGGCGTACCGCGACGGACCGCACGCCTCCAGCACTCCCGTCGTGCCGTGCCCGTAGGACACCACCGGCCAACCCCCCTGGGGCGCAGTGCCACCCGGGATGACAACGGTGCCCGAGACATCCGTCGGCTCCCCCGTCACGCCCGACGTCGATCGATACACCACGCGAGTCGCAGTAGCCCCCAACTCGGTGATGTCTGCTGCGATGTCCTCAATCGGCTCGGCCGAGATCAACGAACCCGGTACGGCACCACCGAAAGTGGACGGTGGCGGCGGCTCCGACGCCGCCGGAGCGGCCGTGACAGGAGCCGTCTGCGCGCCCGGTGGCAGTGTGATCGGAGCTTGCTGCGAGCAAGAGATCGATATTACGGCGGCGGTCGCCAGGACGCCGACTCGGACCGCCCACCTACCGGACATCGAGGCTATCCTCTGCTCGCCGACGAGGTCGCAGTGTCGTTCTGCGCCGGCCTCGGCCGAACTGCGGCGGAGTAAGGTGCAGACCGAGCCGACGCAGGCGGAACGGTGGAAGTTTCTGCGTTCGAGGGTGATTCGCGGACGTTCGCGGATATTGCGGAGGTGCCGCCGAGGAGGCGTCGACCCGAGGGTTCGAAGGTGGTCACGACGCCCAGAACGGTTCCGCCGACACCGTCTAGCACCTTGATCGCACGTCGCAGTTTGTCGCGCGTGGTGCGGCCGGTGCGCGCGAGAACCACTGTGCCGTCGGCCAGTGCGGTGAGGATCGCGCCGTCGGTGACCTCGAGCAGAGGCGGGGTGTCGATGATGACGTAGCGGTATCGCTCGCGCAGCGATTCGAGCAGCTCCTGGGCGCGATCCGATCCGAGCAGTTCGCTCGGATTCGGCGGCACGGGCCCCGAGGGCAGTACCGAGACGCCGTCGACCGCATCGTTCTGGATCGCGTCCTCGATGCCGTGCTCGCCCGAGAGGACGGTCGACAGACCGCTGTGCTGGTCGATACCCAACCGGGTGCCCAATGTTGCGCTGTGCAGGTCGCCGCCGACGAGAAGCACTGTGTGTCCCGCCTCGGCGAGCACTGCCGCGAGATCGATGGCCGTGCTGGTGCGTCCCTCGCCGCCGGCCGGACCGGTGATGGTGATGACGCGCGGCGGAGAGCCGCCGCCGAGGAAGCGAATGTTGGTGCGCAGGGCGCGGAGCGGCTCGCCCATCGTCTTCATCGACGCCACCGCGACCGTGGGGCGCGTCCCGTCGGCAGGGAGACCGCCGAGCACGACGCGGCCCGAGACGTCCTCCGCGCGCGGCCTGTCCCGAATCGAGCGATCCAGCAGGCCGCGAAGCAGCGCGAGCGCGAGCCCGAGAACGAAGCCCATCGCACCGCCGAGACCGAGCGCCGTGGTCAGGCCCATGCCGATCGGTGCCGACGGGACGTCGCCCTGATCGACGATGGTGGCACCGGCCGCGGGATCGCCACCGCGCTGAGATGTTTCGAGTTCCTGCACCACCTGCGTCAGCTGCCCGGCTACCGCGTTGGTCAGTGCCTGCGCGACCTCGGGATCGGCATCGGTGGCGCACAGATCGAGCAGAACGGTCTTTTCGATCGGCGTCGCGGTGATCCGGGAACGCAGGTCCGCCGCCGACCCCTGCAGTTGCAACTGATCGACGGCTCGCTGGGCAACCTGGGTACTGGTGGCCAATCCGGCGTACGAAGACACGCGTTCCTGCGAGAACAGATTGTTCTGGTACGCCTCACCGACGGAACTGCCGCCCTCGGTGGTGACGAACAATCGCGCACACGCTTGGTACTGCGGCGTCGTGAAGAACGTGTAGGCATAGCCGCCGGCGATGCCGATAACCGTCGCGAGAGCGACGATCCACCAACCCGCGCGAAGGATCCGCCAATACTCTCGAATCTCCACGAGTGCTCCTATCGAATGACGTCGGTCAAGGGGAAACAATAAAGCGCAGCGAAGGATTCGGCACGGCGTACATGTTGCGAGTGGATGAAAGCGTGACAACATCAGAGCCTATGAGCATCGCGCAGCGGGTCGGATGGGTTGCCATCGTGGCAATCCCCGTTCTCGTTACATTCGCCGTGATCGTCGGCGGAACTCCAGCGAAACTGGCGGCATTCGCCCTCGTCGCGCTGACCGTGGGAGCGTACGTCGGCCTACGTCATCCGCTGTATTTGACTCGCGCTCTTGCATTTTCACTGGGCGCACTTCCGTTCGGCTACGCACCGGGCACACCGGCACCGCTGATCTTCACACTGACTGTCGCGACGATTCTGGCCACTGTGATTCACCGCACAGCGGTGAGCCGCATCACATGGCCGGAAACGACCGTCATCGCACTCATCGCCTTGTCTGCTCTGTCGGTCGTCGTCACCGCCACGGGGCCTAGCGATTTCTTCGAGTTCGGTAAATGGCTCATCTCGACACTCGTGGTGGTGTGCCTGTTGCGTATGCCCCGGGACGAAATGGCGATGTTCGGCAGGATCTACGTCTACGCCGCCTCCGGCGCAGCCGCATTCGCGTTGCTGATCTTCGTCGGCGATCCCGCGGGAAAGCTCATTCGCTACCTGTCGATCCTCGGGTACGGCTCCGAGGAGGAGAGCACTCGCTTCGTCTACAGCCCCACCGGAGCCACGTCGGTTCGCCTGGCCGGGACCTACATCGACCCCAACGCGGCCGGAATCGGCTTCGTCCTCGCACTCATGCTGTGCATCCTGTTGCTGCGTGGATACCTGCGTACCGCTCTCGCTACTCTGCTGTTCCTGTCGATCGTGCTCACCCTGTCGCGAGCGGCCCTGTTCTCGGTGGTGCTCGGGGTACTGCTGATGTTCGCCTTCCAACAACTGCGGGCCAGAGAACGTTTCGCCATCGTCGGCGCATTCCTGGCGGCCTTCGTCGGAGCCCTCGCAGTACCCAGCGTGCGCAGCCGAGTTTTCTCGTCCTTCGGCAACGAGGACGCAGGCTCGAGCGCACGCGGCGATGCGCTTGCCGAATTCCCCGGCCACATGCAAGGCCACTGGCTGTTCGGCCTCGGTTGGGGGCGGCCGGAATTCGTCGATCCCGCCACCGCATTCGAGGTCAATTTCGTCGCCAACTCGCCACTGTTGACCATCTACCGCGGCGGTATCTTCACCGGCCTGGCCTTCACGGCAATTCTCGTTGCCGGTGCCGTCGTGGGCTACCGGATGCTGCGCTCGGGACGCTGGGAGCTCGGCTTCTACGGCGGCACCTTCATCGGTTTCTCGGTGGTCGCGCTGCAACTCGACTTTCCCGTTGTCAGCACGCCGGCGACCACAACAGCGTTTTCCGTCATGCTCGCATTCGTCGTCTACGCGTGGGAAAAGACGACCCAAACCAATCAGAATGGCGACAACGTCGAGAATACGAAAACGAAAAGCTTGCTTTCACCCGAACGCACTCGACCAGCAGTTTCATAATTATCGGTCGGCTTCTTGGGATTTGTCCAAAAACGCGTCCGAAGTGCAATGATTCACCACACCGGCCCGTCGAATGTTGGTACGGACCCCCTGGTGGAAAGAATTGAAGATGGTTCCCTTTCGCGGTGGCTTTCGCGCAATAATGTCAGCGACAACCGTGTTGATCGTCGCGGCCGGGCTCACCTTCGGAGTCTCGTCCGTCCTCACTTCACCCGATCACCTCGTCGGCGCATCACGCGCCGAAGCAGCCCCCAACCCACCCGGCGTCGGCATTTCCGACGGCGGCGGACTGCTCTGGGCCTCGGACGCGGAGCTGGACACCACCGTGCAATTCCTGAACGCAATGGGCGTCACATCGATGCGCATCGCCATACCGTGGTCGACCGTCGAATACACCCAGAACCAGCTGGACTGGACGGCCGTCGATCGCGTCGTGAACAAGCTTCGAGCAGCGAACGTCTCGATGCTCGGCATCATCGCGTACACCCCGCCGTGGGCGACCTCTCCGGCCAATCAACCCATCAACACCCGCCCCGCGTCACCTGCGGCGTTCGGCGCCTTCGCCGGCAAGGTCGCCGCCCGCTACAAAGGGAAAGTTGCCGACTACGAGATCTGGAACGAGCCCAACGGATCGATGTTCTACGGGCCGCAACCCGACGCGGCCGGCTACACCGCCCTGCTGAAGGCCGCGTACCCCAAGATCAAGGCAGCCGACTCGGCCGCGACCGTCGTCGGCGGTGTCCTCGGTGCAGCAGAACAGGCTTGGGGCATCGTCAACCCCGTCGACTTCACCAATCAGATGTACGCGGCCGGTGCCGCCGGCTCTTTCGACGCCCTCTCCTACCATCCGTATCAATACTCACTGAAGTTCTCCGAAGGCCCCTACGTCGATCATTCACCGGCCCGTCAGGTCATGGACATGCGCGCGGCCATGGTCGCCAACGGTGATGGCAGCAAGAAGATCTGGGCCACCGAGTACGGCGTCCCCACCTCCGCAGTGTCGGGAGACCAGCAGAACGCGATGATCACCGACTTCATCCAGAAGTGGCGTGAGCTGCCGTACACCGGGCCGATCTTCCTGTACACGATGCGAGACAAGGCGACCGGCAGCAATGACCCGGAAGATACGTTCGGCCTGCTCGAGAGCAACTGGGGTGCCAAACCGGCTCTATGGGGCGTAATGGGCCTACTGCAGCAGGGCATCCCACGCACCGCCGAGTACAACCGATTCGCTGCTGCTCCGAACAACTCCGGGGCGGTACTGGGACCGGTGTTCCCCGTGCGCGATACGTGGGCGCAGTACCGCCAGGACGCGGTTCTCTACGAGATGCCGAACGGTTTCGTCGCCGTTCCTCGCGCTGTGGCCGAATCGATCCGGGCCACCGGCTTTCTCCCCACGACGCCCTTCAACGGCACCTACCAGGACTTCGACAGCCCCTTCGGCCTTCGTGTGTTCTCCACCGCCATCGGCGGTACCCGCAACATCGGTGGCGGCATCTACAGCGCCTGGGATCCCACCCTCGGGCCCGCAACGAGCGACGAGATGCCGCAGTACGGCGGCGGCGTACGGGTGACGTTCCAGTACGGCGCGATCACCTGGACACCGTATGTGGGAGCGACCGTCACCCGCTGAATTCATTCGATCAATTGATCGATAATTCACAAACCGCACGGCCCTTTTCATGGGGTCCGCCATGCCCATTTCTCGGCGCAATCATTGCGGCCGCGTTAACTCTGCGCAAAGGTGCGGTTTCAATTCAACGATCAAGTATTTTGCTTTGTGAACCACCTCACTTAGTGCTATCTATTTCTTCCCGAAGCGGATATTCATATAGCGCGAACGAATGACTCTTCGTGGCAGGATTACGTCCAGTGTTCGCACGTCTCGTCGGGGGACACCCTAATTTCGACGCTCTTGTTCTGCACCGTCGCAGAACCGGAGCGTCAACAGGCGTTTCGAGATTCCCCCTTGGCTCCACACGAGTACGGACCGACACGATGGGTAGCTCATGAAGACGGACAGCGTTGTGTCTCAATCGGGTTCACACACCTGCCTTCGGGCGGAGATATGATCGACGGCCTGCGCGTGGCCATCGCACACGACTACCTCACCCAGCGCGGTGGTGCCGAGAAGGTCGTGCTCGCCATGGCCCGCGCCTTCCCCGACGCACCCATCTACACGACGCTGTTCGAGCCGTCGGCGACGTTTCCCGAATTCGCTCGACTCGACGTGCGACCATCCTCGCTGAACCGCGTCGGATTCCTTCGCAAAAATCACCGAGCCGCACTTCCCCTGCTGCCGTTCGCATCCTCGTCCGTCAAGATCGACGCCGACGTGGTCCTGACGAGCACCAGTGGCTGGGCCCACGGCTTCCACACCACCGGTCGCAAGCTGGTCTACTGCTACTCGCCGGCGCGCTGGCTGTACGAATCGCAGATGTACCTGGGTGAATCTCGAAGCCCGGTCAAACGTGTTGCACTGAGGGCACTCTCGTCACCGCTACGCCGTTGGGACAAACGCGCTGCACTCTCGGCCGACCGCTACCTCGCCATCTCCACCGTGGTCCGCAAGCGCATCACCGACGCGTACGGCATTCCCTCGACGGTGGTGCCTGCACCGTTCACGGTCGAAGCCGACCCCGCTGAAGCCGTCCCCGAGGCCACCGCCTGGCTCGACGGCGGCGGCTACTACCTGTGCATCTCACGGCTGCTGCCGTACAAGAACGTCGACAAGGTGATGGCCGCGTTCGCCGACACCGACCGCAAACTGATCGTCGTCGGTCGAGGCCCCGAGGCCGAGCGACTACGAAAGCTCAAGTCCGACAACGTGCTCATGCTCAGCGATCTGACGTCGGGACAGATGACCTGGCTCTATCGGGGTTGTAACGGTTTGATTGCCGCAAGCTATGAAGATTACGGATTGACCCCCATCGAAGCGGGTTACCACGGCAAGCCCAGCGCAGTGCTCCGCTGGGGAGGCTTTCTCGATACCGTCGAGGAGGGCGTCTCCGGGGTGTACTTCGATCAGCCCCAACCGGATTCGATCCGGGACGCGGTCGCGCATCTCGAGAGAACAGCCTGGGAACCACTGAAGATCCAGGCACACATGGAGCAGTTCAGCGAAGAACGCTTCGCCGCCGAACTCGTCTCCGCAGTATCCGACATTCGTGCAGAACAATTCGAGAGGACGGCGTCGCGATGAGCAAGCGCGCGTTGATCACCGGCATCACCGGGCAGGACGGTCTCTATCTCGCAGAGCTGCTGCTGAGCAAGGGCTACAAAGTGTTCGGTCTGCTTCGCGGACAGAGCAACCCGAAGGCACCGATGCTGGAGCGAGTACTGCCCCAGGTCGAGATTCTTCACGGGGACCTCCTGGACCTGTCCGCGCTGATGCGCGCGTTCGCGGTGGCCGATCCCGACGAGGTCTACAACCTCGGAGCCGTCTCGTTCGTCGCGTACTCCTGGGAGAACGCCCGCCTCACCACCGACGTCACGGGTGGCGGCGTGCTGAACATGCTCGAGTCGACCCGGCTGTACGAGCAGGTCGCGGGCAAGCAAGTTCGCTTCTACCAGGCGTCCAGCTCGGAGATGTTCGGCAAGGTGCAGCAGGTGCCGCAGCGCGAGGAAACTCTGCTCTGGCCGCGATCGCCGTACGGCGTGGCCAAGGTCTACGGGCACTACATGACCATCAACTACCGCGAGTCCTACGGCATGCACGCCAGTTCCGGCATTCTCTTCAACCACGAGTCACCCCGTCGTGGGCCGGAATTCGTGACTCGAAAAGTGTCCCAGGCCGTCGCCCGCATCGCCCTCGGGTTGCAGAGCGAGATTTCGCTGGGCAATCTCGACGCCAAACGCGACTGGGGTTTCGCCGGCGATTACGTCGAAGCCATGTACCTGATGCTGCAGCAGGACGAGGCCGACGACTACGTGATCTCCACCGGCGAGACCCACTCGATTCGCGAACTCCTCGACCATGCGTTCGCCGCCGTCGACATCCACGACTGGGCGCCCTACGTGAAGATCGATCCGCGCTTCTTCCGGCCCGCCGAGGTCGATCTACTCGTCGGCGATTCATCGAAAGCGCATGCAGCTCTTGGCTGGAAGCCCAAGGTTGCCTTCCCCGAGCTGGTGGCCATGATGGTGCGCAACGACCTCGCCGAACAGGCCCCCGACACCGTCAAGATCGCGTGAACGCCAGGCTCCACCCGACCGCTCTGATCACCGGAGTGGCGGGTCAGGACGGCAGCTACCTCGCCGAACTTCTGCTCGGCCGGGGCTGGGCTGTGCACGGCGTCGCCAAGCCTGGCGGGACCAACCACTCGGTCAACCCACTCGTCGAACAGCACGATGTCGAGCTGAGCGACCACCGGGGCACCGCGGCACTGATCACCGAGACCGACCCCGACTACGTTTTCCACCTCGCCGGGATCTCCTCGGTATGGCGGTCGTGGAACGACCCGGTGCTCACCACCAGGGTCAACGGTGTCTCTGCAGCCGCATTGCTCGATGCCTGCTTCACCCACCAGGAAGCGTCGGGAAAGCGGATCGTGATGATCAACGCATCCAGTGCTGAGATCTTCGCCGGATCCGGTGTCTCGATGCAGAGCGAGGCGACCCGAATCGCACCCACATCGCCCTACGGTGCGTCGAAGGCGCTCAGTCATCACATGGTCGATGTCTATCGATCGCGGGGACTCGAAGCAACCAATGCCATTCTCTACAACCACGAGTCACCGCGTCGACCGGAATCGTTCGTCACCCGGAAGATCAGCAAGGCCGCAGTTGCCATCTCGCGAGGACAGCAGACCACCCTAGAACTCGGGAACCTCACTGCGGTGCGTGATTGGGGCTGGGCTCCGGACTACGTCGACGCGATGGCGGCAATGGCCGAATACGGCAAGGGTGACGACTTCGTGATCGCCACCGGGCAGGCCCACAGCGTTGCAGACTTCGTGTCCACCGCCTTCGAGGCCGTCGGCATAGACGACTGGCGCGCCTACGTGCGGAGCGATTCCGAGATGCTGCGACCGATCGATTCGGCAAGGATGGTGGGCGACGCCGCCAAAGCCCGTGACCTGTTGGGCTGGGCACCGACCAAGGACTTCGACGAGATCGTCAAGTCGATGGTCCAATTCGACATGACCGAGGAGATGGCAGCATGACAGCGGTTGAACGGCCTGTGAGCACCTCCGAGCCCGAGATCTACGACGTGTCGAACTACAAGATGCAGGACATCACGTTCAAGCGGAAGCTGCGCAATCGCATCGGCACGCTCGGCTTCAACATGATCGTCACCTACGTTCCGTCACACTGGATTCGGCAGAATTTCCTGCGTGCCTTCGGTGCGACGATCGGCAAGGACACCTCGATCTTCCGCGGCACCACCATCCTCGATCCCGAGGGCCTCACCATCGGTGATGCCTGCGCCATCGGGTTCCGGTGCATGCTCGACGCGCGCGGCGGCATCACCATCGGCAACAACGTCGTCATCGCCAGCGACACCCACATCATCGGTGGATACCACGATCACAACTCCCCGGAATTCACACCGATCCTCGAACCCTGCGTCATCGGCGACTACGTGTGGATCGCCAGTCGCAGCACCATTCTCAGCGGAGTTACCCTCGGACGCGGTGCCGTCGTCGGTGGTTGCTCGATGGTGCGCGCAGATGTCGGCGACCTCGAAGTGGTTGCCGGTGTGCCCGCGAAGGTGCGAGCGATGCGCGATCCCGAGGCACTCGCCTACCGCCCCAAGTATCGGCCGTTGTTCTACTGACCCCCATGTGCACGGAACTTCGTAGTCCACTACGAAGTTCCGTGCACGACGGAAGGGAGCCACCGGAAGGTGATCCTGCGTGACTGCCGACTCGTCTACGTCGCCCCTCGATCCGGGGTGGGCGGCGTGGGCGACTATGCCGACGACTTCGCCGAAGCCGTGCGGCCGCATTTCGGCGAGGTGATCGAGTATCGCCACGAGGGACCCGGATCGCATTCGGTGCACGATATTCTGCGCCACCGCAGGGCAATTCAGGAACTTGTCGACGCCGATCCCGGCCGCGTCATCGTGCACTGCGAACTCAGCGGCGGTTCGGTGATGCCGTTCTGGGCGACCGCCCGACTCACCGGCGACCCGGTGGTGACCGCTACGGTGCACGACCCGCCGGGCCTGGTCTGGTGGCCTGCGCGCACCAAGTTCCTCGCAGGCAAGAAGGTGCTCAATCACGGCCTGCACTACCCACTTCGGTCGGGATGGCGGGCACTCGAACGCCGGGTGGCCGGTAGCCGAACGTTCTTCGCACTGACCCGCTCCGGTGCCGATTCACTCGCGCGCGAATATCCCCGCGCCACCGCCAAGGCAAGTGCCCTCTTTGTTCCCGCACGCCCCGACATCGCGCCCGCCGAGGAGCGGCCGCTGGCGGTCGGGCTCTTCGGATTGGTCTATCGCGGCAAAGGTTTCGACCAGATTCAGCAGCTTCGAGACAGCCTCCCCCGCGAGATCGCGATCCGCATCGCCGGCCGAGGAACCGAACTGCTCGATCCCGTCGACGGCGTGGAGATCCTCGGTGAGGTGAACGGACCCGACGAGGATGCCTTCTTCGCCTCCATCCGCGCACTCGTCCTGCCCTACGGCAAACGCAGTGTGTACGGAGATGCGTTCCCCGCGTCCTCGGTCGTGACGCGAGCAATCGCCTATCAGACCCCGGTGGCCTGCCTGAAGGTCGGCGCTCTCGCCGAGTCCGACAGCGGTGCACTGGTGGTCGACGGCGGTGTCGAAAAACTCGCCGAGGCCACCGCAGACCTCATCACCGATCCGATTGCACTGAGCAAACTTCGGCGCGAGGTCGAAGCACTACGCATCTCCCACACCGCAGAGCTCGTCGTCGACGACTTCGTCTCCGTCTGGGCAGCGCGATGAACGGCAATCTGTTGAAAGCCGGGGTCGCTGCCCTGTGGACCTACGGCGGCCGCGGTATCGGCCTGTTGTGGACCATCGCGCTGATCGCCCAGCTGGGAATCTCCGACTACGGCCAGTACGCGATGGCCTTCGCCCTGGCCGCGATCGTGGCAGCGCCGCTGGATCATCCGTTCACCGTGCGCTCGATTCGCGTTGGCGAACGAGAATTTTTGGGTGAGCGCACTACTCGCGTGCTGACCGGCGTCGTTCTGATCGTCGGTGGCCTGTGCTTGGTGGAGGTGAACTACATCGCGTGGTTCGCCCTCGTGATCGGCGGCGGCGAGTTGGTCTTCAATGCCTACAAGAGCAGAGCGCTGCGCGACGGCCGTCCTGACCTGACCCAGCGCCTCGATACCACTCGGCAAGCTACCTCCATCGCGCTCGCGACGGCCTACCTGTTCGCAGTGCCCGATCCGTCACTGACGGTGGCCAGCCTGCTCTACGCCGCACCGTATTTCGTCATCGCGCTGCTCGCCGCACTGCAGATCCGAGTGGCCGCGCCCCGCCTGCCCGGATCGTGGCGCGAGATGTCGATGCTGTTCTCGGAGAACCTCGCCAACGCGGTCTACATTCAGGGAGACGTGCTGCTGCTCGGCTTCCTCACCGACTCCACCATCGCCGGCTACTACTCCGTCGCTGCCGTGACGGCCTGGGCGGTGGCCTTCATCGGTCAGGCGTTCGGCAACACTTTCCACGAAAAGCTCCGCGCAGCAGACGGACTCGTCAGCGCCGGACCGGCCCTGAAGCACACCGCGGTTCTCGGCTGCGCTGCCGGCTCACTGCTGCTGGTCGCCGGTCTCCTGCTCTTCGTCACCCCGGCCTCCCCGCAGATCGCGGGTGCACTCGTCGTGATGTCTCTGTTCGTGGTGATGCGAGTGATGAACCACGTGTTCACCACCGTGCTCTACCTCCAGCACCGCGACCGCACACGAGTGATGGCGGCAGCAACGCTGGCACCGCTGAAGATGGTTCTCGTCCTGTGCCTGTTCCCCTTCGGTGCCGTCGGCGCAGCGGTGGCGTCGGTGGTCACCGACGCCGTACTGCTCGTCTGGTTCATGCGCGCCCTGTACCGCGATCCGGTGAAAGAAGAAGTGACGCAATGAGACGAGCGACATTCCTGTTGTCGAAGGACCCCGTCACCGAGCACGGTGGCGACATCGCATTGTCTCGCTTGATGATGCAGCTGGCCCGCGAAGCGTTCGAGGTTCGCTCGATCTGCCTGTCGAAAGAACCAGGCGTGGCACCCGACGTGGTGCGCGTACCCAAGCCGAAGGTCGACCTGGGGTTGCTGATGAAGTCCGTACGGCCCACCCGCTCGGTGGTACACGGACGCTACGACGTCGACGCCTTCCGGGACGCGATCGATGCATCCACCTCCGATGTGTATGTGGCCGAACACAGTTACATGGCCGAGTCGTTCCTGCGCTCTACGAAGCTGGGGACTCCCTTCGCAATCAACACCGTCAACACCGAGTCGCAGGTGTGGAAGGTGACCCGCGGGTTGATCGGCCGCGTCGAGGCACCCCGCATCCTGCGTGACGAGATTCGCGTCGCCCGCGCGGCGGATGCCGTCGGGACCTACGATGCCGACGAGGCGCAGATGTACCGAGACAACGGTGTACGTGATGCCCGCTGGATCGACCTCACCCTCGAACCCGCGCCTCAGCTCGACCTGTCCGAAACCGTGAAGCGCCTGGTCTTCATGGGAACTCGCGATTGGCCGCCGAACCAGGAAGCCTTCAAGATCGCGCTGGAATACTGGCCGGCGATCTCCGCAGGTATCGACGGTGCCGAGCTGTGCATCATCGGTGCCAAGGCCCCCGGTGCCAAGGATCCCGCCTATCCTCCCGGAGTTCGCGATCTCGGCTTCGTCGACGACCTGCAGGAGTTCCTCGGCACCTGCCGAGCTCTGATCGCACCGGTCGCCACCGGCGGTGGTGTGCGCGTCAAGATCCTCGACGCCGCCAGCAAAGGACTACCCGTCGTCGGAACCTCCGCGGCCGTCGGATCACTCGATTCGATCTTCGAGCTACCCACGTTCGACGACACCGAGCAGTTCGTCGCCGAATGCCGTCGCTACCTGCTCGATCGCACCGCCGCCGTCAAAGCGGGTGAGCGCATCTACGAGCTGAACACTGCACGCTGGAACGATCGCGTGCCCCATTCCACTGTCGAAGCACTGATCAGCGCCCCGCTAACGAGCACCTTAGGATGATCGCCATGACCCTCCGCTCCCGTCTGCTCACCGTTGCCGCAGCTGCCGCGATCGCCGTCGGCCTGTCGACACCGGTCGCTCACGCGGCACCGGCCGACCTGGGCTTCACCGGTGGCGCACCGTTTCTGACGCTCGACGACGCCACGCTGAACAACGAACTCGGTGCCGGACGCGATATCGGTGCCTCGTGGGTACGGGTGGTGGTGAACTGGGCGGCCATCGAGACAGCGCCGGGAGTGTTCGACTGGGGTAACACCGATCGCGTGATCAATGCCGCTACGGCGCAGGGCTATTCGGTATTGGCCGTGCTGGGCGGAACGCCCGGATGGGCGCAGGGCGGCACGGCCTCGCCGCTGCCCGGCGCGGTTCCGTTGGATCCCAATGCCTTCGGTGCGTTCGCCGGCGCAGCCGCGGCACATCTGGGCGATCGCGTCGACCACTACGAGGTGTGGAACGAGCCCAACATCCCCACCTTCTTCGCACCCGTCGACGCCGCCCGCTACACGGGCATGCTGCGCGCCGCCTACCCCGCGATCCACAACGCCGACGCCGACGCCACCGTGCTGAGCGCCGGGTTGGCCACCACCGTGAATCTAGGAGCCTGGACCGTAGCGCCGGTGACCTTCCTGCAGCAGATGTACGCAGCAGGAGCTGGTGGATTCATGGATGCCGTTGCGCTGCACCCCTACACGTTCCCCTTCACCGTGGAGAACGACCCCAACGGCCAATGGGCACAAGTGGATCAGGCCTACGGAACGATGGCGGCCAACGGCGACGGTGGCAAGAAGATCTGGATCACCGAACTCGGCGCACCCACCGGAACCGGCCCGGGAGCTGTGCCCGAGGATCTGCAGGCTGCCATCATCGGCTCGAGCCTGGCGAAGGCGTCGTCGCTGCCGTACGTCGGGCCGGTGTTCGTGCACTCCCTACGTGACTCGGGAACCAACCTCGCCGACACCGAGCAAAACTACGGACTGCTGCGCTCGGACTTCAGCGCCAAGCCGGCATTCGATGTGGTGCGGGGTTCGTAGGCCCCGCAATTTTCGCTCCACTCGCGGGGAGGAGTCTCTGGATTGTGGCGTCGAGTGGACCGGCGCGCACCTCATTGTTCACGATCGCTCTGTGCACGCGGCATCCCGCGCTTTCTGGTCGATACTGGACACTCAGGTCCGGTAGCGGGGCCGAATCCTGAGTTCGCCAAGCGCGATCAACCGACATCTCGAATCCGTGCTCTTTTACGGAGTGAGCACAATTCGGCCCGAATAATTGCCCATCATCCATTCGCTGATGAGCCTCGGCTGCACGCTCGAGGTGCTGGGCCACCTCGCGAACCAGGTGTACCGACACCCTCTCCTGGGTCCTTCGACCTGTCAGAGGGAGCCGATCGGCCCTGCCGCGCCGTTTTGCCGCTTCCTAGCGTGGAGGGGAACCGAGGAGGTCCCATGAACTACGACGTCACCATCGACCACGAGAGCGGCCGGTTCCTGGCCGTGCACGCCTTCGAGGCCAAGCCTCAGGAGATGGCCGAGAAGCAGGGACAGGCGTTCGGGACAGTCGCCGCGCACCTCGCGGCCATCGGTGTCCCCATCGAGGGGTCGGCCGTGTCCTGCTACGAGATGCGCGACAACACCTTTCACGTGTCGTCGGGATTCGTCGTGGGCGGGCCGATCGCGCCCGGCGACGGGGTCGGGTCGCTCCAGCTGCCCGACATCGATGTCGCGAGCACCACGCACATCGGCCCCTACGAGCAGCTTGGCCTCGCCTACGCTGCCCTAAAGGAGGGCACCGAAGCGAAGGGCCGGCACGTCGACGAGTCCGCAATGATGTGGGAGGAGTACCTCACCGGTCCCGACTCCCCACCTGAGGAGATCACCACGGTAGTGCACTGGCCGCTGGAAACGGCCGCTGCCTGAAGGATCATTCGGACGGTGGCGGGTACTTCACCGTCCGGGTCCGGCTCGGCGAATACCGCCGGGCAGCGGCTTTTGGCTGTGCCGCAATCAAATCTATGAGCAGTCACGCCTGACGAAGGACGTCGCGTGTGAGCTCGAGCTGGCCGAGGTGCTGGGACAGCTCACGCACCAAGTGTGTCAACACCCATTCCGGGGTGGCGGTTGCCAGCTCTGGACGCGTGGAACCCATGACGGTCCGATCGCGAATGCCCTCGCGTAATGCCATATCCACCCACTCGGGCAGACGCGCACGAACGTCGTCGACCCGTGCGATCAGGTCATCGACCCGGCCGGTGGCAGTGAACTCCGTGGCGCGGTCCCGCGGGATTTTCAGGCCGGCGATCACCGAGCCTCCCCAGTGCTCGATCACGGCGACGCAATGGAACACGATGGCGTACGGACTGTTGGCGCCGGGCAGATCCGGTGTGGCGTTGGCCAGCTCGTCACCCAGGCCTTCGAGGATTTCCGTCATCGACGACAGACTTTCGCCGATGATCACGAGAGTGGCGTCGGCTACGCGTCTTTCGATGGCGTCCTGCATCACCGGACCGTACACCCGGCCTTCTCCTGTGCCCAGGGTCGATGGCGTCTCGATAGCTCGTTTGCCACCACCTCGCCTCGAATCGGAGAGAGGATGGGGCCATCGCCGGATTCCGAAACCAGTGGAGGTTGTCATGGCAAGACTTGTTCAGCGGTTGGCCGTGTGCGGTGCGGTGATGGTCGGCGCGGCGTTCGCATCGGCTGCGGTGGCCTCCGCGGAGGTGACGATTCCGTTTCAGTTCAACCCAGCGCCCTACGGAAACCCGAGAGGCAGTGTCGATTCACCCCCGAGCAATTGTGCTGTGGTGGTCGGCGAGCAACCCGGAATCGCCAAAGTCACCGACACCCCGAATGCGAACACCGGCTGCTACCTCATCTCCGAGGTGCGCTGGGTGAATCTCACTACCGGGGCCAGTGGTACCGCCCGATTGTCGGACGCCCTCTTCGGATCCCCGCACGAGGCAATTGTGTACAGCGGGCCAGGCCAAGTGGCACTCGTCGGACTACCGACTTCTGCGACCACGGTGCCGGGGTTCGCGACGTTCTACGTTCCGTAGATCTCTGTCGATCTCGTAGGCTCTGATGATGGAATCGCGCGTCGGCAGCTGGGACCATCGTGGCAGCGCAAATCCTCGGAGGGTCTGGATGTCCACTCCCGGCGAGCTGGTTTCGTGACGTACTCCGGGATTGTCGACACCGACCATCACCAGTTCGTCGTCGGGTCACAATCCGCAGAGACCTACGAACCTGCTGTGACCGGCAGCGTCATGGAAGTCGGACGGAATTTCGTCACTGTCATGACAGGTGCCGCATACGGCCCGGTCTCGGTAACAGTCGAACTACTCACCACCGCTCCCGGCGACCCTGGCGCTGAGGTCGAGTGGGAAGTCGTCGAAGAAGCCACGATCAAGGTGAGCAAACCGTTCCGGGTCATCACTCTCGATGGTGAGATTGCACAGGATTTTCCAGCGTTACCGATAACCAAGGGTCTCAACACATTTCGTGTCAGCGCGCGAGGACGCGATGCGAACCCGGACATGATCGTCACCGAGCCCACCGAGTTGTACCTCGTCCAGGTCTGGAAGGTCACCCAGCCTGCCGCTCTGCGACGACTCCACAAGACCGACTCGGTGTGGAACGACGACATCGTCGTCCACAAGGTCAGAAGCTGGTGGGACCCGGATCCTGTCGCAGACGCAACCCTGTACATCAAGTACGGCTACGAGCACATGGCCAACCAGGTGAAACAGGACGCGATCAATTGGGGTGGGCGACCTCCCACCGAGAAGCTGTACCGCGCCGCCACTTCCAAACAGTTCGCATTTCACGATCGAATGCTCGTCGACGCTCTGGCGCGCGCCCGCACACCGAAACTTCGCAAGATCGCGGCGTGGGCTGCGCGTCGGTCGTACACGTTGGCCGGTATCGCGGATATCGACTGGATTCGGGCCGGACTCGAGGCATTCGAGAACGAGACCCCGCTCCCGGCACCGTTCGACGACCGGCACACCACGAAAGTGTGGGACGCATTCAACGCCGACAAGCGAATTCAGCTGTGGGCCACATCGGACAGCGACGAACAGACCCCGACGCCGGCGTTGGTAGCGGTCAATTCTCTGACCGCCGCCAGCGGGGACGAGCCATTCGCCGACCCGTTTCACGCCCTGTACACCTTGCTCAAGGTGCAACACCAGGTCGACCACCCGGACCAGTTGCCGTTCTCAAGGCCGGACTACGACCACTTGGGGCTCATCTCCGATGTGCGTCGAGAGTTCTTTCCGAAATTGGCCCCGGCCGACCAGTACGAACGCTGGATCGGACACACGGTCGATGATGTGCTGCAAGCAGATACAGGGCGTTGATGGCGCTGTATCGACAACGAGGGCGACCAACGTCAGGAGCGACTCCTCGAGTGCGCTGTTGGTTTCGCCTCCATCCTCGTTGTGCACGCCTTCAGACCAGGACCTGACCGTCCGTAGTCGGTCATGATGTACCCGTGCCGACTACCGATCCGTTCCACGCACTCGTTCTGATGAACGCAGTGTTCGCCTCTGCAGCATGGTCTCTGGCCAAGCCGTCGTGGCCCGCAGCGATCTCGCTGGGTGTTACCTCGACTCTGTGGCTCTTCTTCAACGCCCCTATCGAGGGTGCGGTGCTGTATGTCGTCGATGCGGACAGAGGGTTGACCGAATCCGACTTCCTCACGGTTGCGGGGTTGATCCTGGCGGCAGTGACTATCGCTAGAGTCCGGCGATCGGAGTCTATTGCCGGCGGCGATCGCGGGCACGCGCGCGGAGTTGGCCGACTGCAAGGAGGATCAACGCGACCCCCAGAAGAGTGAGCGGAATTTGAGCAAGGGGGGCGTCGATATCGAGGACGAGAATTTGCCACACCACCCACCCGATGGTCACCAACCCGGCGCACGCGACATACACCGCAGCCTCGGAGGCGTCGACGAGTACAGCAGCCACGCAGATCAACGGTCCGAGGCCGAGAAAGAACAGCACGAACAACCCGGAAATTCGGTAGTCCCAGGTATGCCACGAGGGGAGCATAGCGACATCCAAGCCGAGTGACCGCCCGCTGGGGTCGGAGGTCAAGGACACCCCGTTGAACGTCCCGGCTGCACCCAACAGGATCAGCAGCGCCACCGTCGAGAACTTGTTCACGGTGGCGTCATGTTCGTCGTCCTTCGGTTGTGACGGTGGTTCATCGCTCACGATACTGCCAGAATCAGTCCGATTGGTCTTGTTCTAACGCCCCTCTTCGACGATCTACCCCACGCCGGGAGGGCCCTGTATATTTCCCGCGGGGCGGGCACGGGCGAAGCGGTCTACCTCTATGGTCGAACCCAGAGGAAGACATGAAGATTCGCTCCACACTGATTCTGTCGACAGCTGCGGCGCTGATCGGCGGCGCGACACTGTTCACCCCCATCGCCGACGCCGCGCCGGCAACGTCCGTCGATGTACTTCCGCGACTGATCGACGGTGCGGTGGCGGGTTATGCGCTGTCCTACGCGACCACCGACGAACACGGCCGTCCCGCCATCGCCCGCGGACAGGTCTATCTCCCGTCCGGCACTCCCCCATCGGGCGGGTGGACGGTCCTGTCGTGGGCCAAAGGCACCGTCGGCATCGGCGATTCATGTGCCATGAGCACAGTGCTGGACGACGGGGCAGCCGA
Source organism: Rhodococcus sp. ARC_M12 (assembly GCF_022810385.1). NCBI lineage: Bacteria > Bacillati > Actinomycetota > Actinomycetes > Mycobacteriales > Nocardiaceae > Rhodococcus > Rhodococcus sp. ARC_M12. The sequence continues at coordinate 38,805 of NZ_JALGQI010000008.1, forward strand.
AGACCCGTTGGCCGTCGAACTGTCCATACCCCTTCTCAGTCAACTTCTTCGGAGCGGTACGGCCGTTGTCTCCACGGACTACATCGGACTCGGAACCTCCGACGCTCACCACTATCTGAACAGTGTCTCGGAGGCGAATGCCGTCATCGATATCGTCGGTGCAGCAGCGGACGAACTGCCCGAATTGTCGCGCACCTGGGTCGCCGCCGGACACTCTCAGGGCGGCGCAGCCGCACTCACCACGGGAACTCGCGCGAACATCTACGGATCGGCGTCGGACTTCCGCGGCGTCATGTCGTTCGCACCCTCGTCGAACCTCGAATCAATCCTGCCGTTGCTCTCTCCCAATACTCCCCGGATCGCCCCACTCGACAACATCACCGCCACCCTGATCTACGTCCTGCACGGACTCAGGGACTCCCGGCCGGACATCGACGTGAACAGCTACCTCAGCGAGCTTGGCAACGACTATCTGGCACAGGCAGAGGACAATTGCATCAGCGAGCTCCGGCAGAAAGTCATCGGCGTTGCCCCGCAACAACTCCTGGCCCGATCACTGTCCGATCCCGAGATGGCCTCGGCTCTCCGTGACTACCTGGCGGTGCCGACCACCGGTTACACACGGCCGGTGGTCATCGAACAGGGACTGAACGACACCGTCGTTCCTTCGGCGCTGACGACCGCCCTCGTCGCCGAACTCGTGGGACGGGGCAACCGCGACGTGAGCTACCTGCCCGTGCCCGGTGCCACACACCATGACGTCATTGCCGCAACTGTCGACGACGCCCTGCCGCGAATACTCGGCATGCTGCGCTGATCGACCACCGACGTGGTCGACAGTGCGGTGGCCTGGCTCGGCAAGTTGGACGTCGACGTGACCGGAGTAGCGGACAGAACGGATCTGTGGGCTTTTCGACTACTGGAACCGTCCGAGCACAGAATCCGGTGCAGCTGACCGCGGTGAGCGCGGTCAGCTGCACCGGATTTTCTCCGTTGGCGGTCTCGAGCGACGACCTGCCGTCGGCGTCGCGCTGTCGGGCTAGACTTCCCGACGCCTCGACCACCACCTTTGGAGTCTCCACATGCCCCAGCTGAAGTCCGTCAGCGAATTCACCGGCAGATGGTTTGCCCTGATCGTCGTCGCGGCGGGAGCTCTGGCTCTGATCACCCCCGACACGTTCAGCGGTGGCACGCCTGCCGTTCCGTGGTTGTTGTCGATCATCATGCTCGGCATGGGAATGACGTTGCGGCTCTCCGACTTCGCCGTTGTGGCACGACGCCCGTGGGCACTGCTGCTCGGCGTCGCGGCTCAGTTTCTCGCGATGCCCTTACTCGGTCTGGGAATCGCCAACGTGCTCGGCCTCTCTGCCGCGCTCACTGCCGGAATGGTGTTGGTCGGCTCGGCCCCGGGCGGTACCGCATCCAACGTGATGGTCTACCTGGCCAAGGGCGACACCGCACTGTCGGTCGCGATGACGTCGGTGTCGACTTTGCTCGCTCCGATTCTCACGCCGCTGTTGGTGCTGTGGCTCGCCGGTGAGTACCTACCGGTCGATGCAGGCGGACTGTTCGTCTCGATCCTCCAGATCGTGCTGGTTCCCGTCGTGCTGGGAGTTGTTCTGCGCCTACTGTTTCCGAAAATCGTAAACCGCATGCTCGACGCCCTGCCGTTGATCTCGGTTGCCGGAATCACCACGGTCGTCGTCATCGTGGTGGCCGCCAGCGCGCCGACGCTGCTGTCCATCGGTGCCCTTATCGTCGTTGCTGTCGTGCTGCACAACTCGCTCGGACTCGCGGTGGGCTACGGCATCGGCAAGGCGTGCGGACTCGATGTCGCCAGCCGCCGCGCCGTCAGTATCGAAGTGGGAATGCAGAACTCCGGATTGGCTGCGGCACTGGCATCGGTGCATTTCAGCCCTGCCGCAGCTCTGCCCGCAGCCATCTTCTCGGTGTGGCACAACGTATCGGGATCACTCCTCGCCGGCTACTGGTCTCGGCGTTCGATCGAATCGCAGTCGGCCGAACGCGCGCAGGAGTCGACATCGACCGAATAGCTCGAAGCCAGCCACATTGCGATCAGAATCGGGTGCAGTTGACCGCGCTGAGCGCGGTCAACTGCACCCGATTTGAAGCACCCGACGCGCACCAGAGCGTCTTCACGGCCGCTTCGCGTGGGAGATGGAGCCTCGCCGCCCGAACGCTCGAGTTCGACCGCACCGCACCGCGTCGATCGAAACCCGCGCCGATTGCGCAGCCTCGGTGTCGATGCGCTGTTTCCAGCGAAAAGCCCCGGGTATGCGACCGCCATGGCCGATTCAGCAGCATCACCCGCACCCACCGAGGCAGATCCGGACGATCCGCGCAAAGCGGACTCTCCCGCCGATCTGACCAAACCGTCGTGGATCTACGTGCTGAAGAAGACCGCCCGTGAGTTCTCCCGGGATCAGTGCACCGACCTCGCAGCCGCGTTGACCTACTACGCCGTGCTCTCGCTATTCCCCGCGATCCTGGCCATCGTCTCGTTGCTGGGCGTGTTCGGCCAAGGACAGGCCACGGTCGACGGCGTACTGCAGGTCGTCGGCGATCTCGGCCCGCAGTCCGCTGTCGACACGTTGCGTCCAACCATCGAACAACTTGTTCAAGCCCCCACTGCCGGATTCGCGTTGATCATCGGTATCGCCGGTGCACTGTGGTCTGCGTCGGGCTATGTCGGCGCCTTCGGCCGGGCGATGAACCGCATGTACGAGGTGGACGAGGGTCGGCCCATCTGGAAACTGCGTCCGGTGATGCTCCTGGTCACGCTCATCGCCTTGACCCTGATCGCGCTCGCCGCCGTCATGCTGGCCATCAGCGGCCCCGTGGCCACAGCTGTGGGCGACGCCGTCGGGCTGGGCGACACCGCACTGACGATCTGGAACATCGCCCGCTGGCCGCTGGTGCTGATCGTCGTGGTGCTCGCCGTCGCGATTCTGTACTACGCAACACCGAATGTGCAGCAGCCCAAGTTCAAATGGATCAGCTCGGGCGCTGCCGTCGGCATCATCGTGTGGATTCTCGCCACCGTCGCATTCGGCTTCTACGTCGCAAACTTCTCCAGTTACAACAAGACCTACGGCTCCCTCGCCGGAGCCATCGTTTTTCTGCTCTGGCTGTGGATCACCAACTTGGCCTTGCTGTTCGGTGCCGAGCTGGACTCCGAACTCGAGCGTGGTCGCCAACTCCAGGCCGGAATCGTCGCCGAAGAACGCCTGCAACTACCGCCCCGAGACACCCGGGTATCGGACAAGAACGACGAAAAAGACGCACAGGCCGTCGAGCAGGGTCGACAATTGCGCGAGGAACACAACCCGGAGCAGTAACACGTATTGCAGGAGCTCGCTCCAGCCGCAACAGGCCGACGGGAACCGTTGTGCCCCTTGCAGCGTGAAGACCTATACCTTTCGACGAAACGGACCCGATGACCACCCTCCATCACGCACCGCTGTCGCGCATCGACCCGAGCACCCTGTACCGCATCATGGCCCTTCGGGTCGAGGTATTCGTACACGAACAGAAGATCGTCGACGAAGCCGAACTCGATGGTGCGGACCTACTTCCAACGACAGAACTGTTCTGGATCCAGGACGAGAACGGCGAGGTATTGGCCACTCTCCGAGTGCTCGTCGACGATTCGGTCCACATCGGCCGCGTCGCGACTGGGGCTGCGGGGCGTGGGCGCGGTTATGCCGGAGAGCTCGTCGAGGCCGCGCTGAAGGCGTACCCCGGGGTGGTCGAGATGTCCGCGCAAGCTCACCTCGAAAAATGGTACGAGCGCTTCGGATTCACTCGAGTGGGAGAGGAATACCTGGAAGCGGGAATCCCGCACATAAAGATGTCCACCCATCCCAGCTGAGTCTGGCCAGTGTCGGTGCGTGTGCAACTTGTGCTCCACTCTGGGCCCCGAATTGGAGAATTCCCGCAGCCGGAGCCCCAAATGGAGCAGATATCCCGCCAGCGAAGAATCAGCGCTTACTTCAAGCGCTTGGCCGTACTGTGCTGAGCATGGGCGACGTAATAGACGTGACAGTCGATTTGATGGCCGGCGCGTTGATCCTGGATTCTGTCAACAACAGGGAAGGTGTTCCTACCGAACGCTTTCCGACACCGCCCGATTTAGTGAAGGGCGGCCCGGGGCTGGTAGTGATCGATGCGGGCGGACGCGGAAAGGTTCACGCCAGAGTGAGGATCGAACCGTCCGCGCCCTCGATGTCCGATGCCGAGATGGCGACCTGGGAGGAAGCGCAGGAGGCCACCTTCTCCTGCGAAGACACCGAGATGTTCCTGGATGGATCGACCGGTGAGGTGGTCGCACCGTTCTCGCTGCCGATAGGCATGTACCGCATCCGAGTACCCGTCCGCGGGCGCGATCGATGGTTCGATAGCTATACGGCCCCGGACGAGGAACCCCGGATCGCTCTCGAGCTCCACATCTGGCCCGATCCCGAAATGTGAGCATGAGCCGTCGAACCGTGACAGCAGCGAATCCGTACGCTCGTTCGATGACGACAGGCAGACAGAAGGCGGCGCATACGCTCCTGGCAATCGGAATAGCTGCGACTGCTGGCTGTGGAACCCCAGAGGAGTTCGCGATCGCCCGTGAAGGCCCGTTGACCGCGGCTCCTACTCCACTCACGGTGACCGGAGACGGCGTTCACGTCGTGGGCCCCAGGCTGCCCGTGGGTAGGTATGAGGTCTCGTTCCCGATGGTCTGGGATTCCACAGGGTTGATATCCCGATGTGACTGGGCTCGTTTGTCGAGCACCGAGAATACGCCTGAAAACCTCATCGCCGACGGATCCTTCGAGACCACGTTCCAGTATCTGGAGGTCGAAGAAGGAGACGCTGCGCTGTACACGGCGGGATGCGGGACCCTGACTCTGGTGTCTGGGTAATCGGACTTTCACAGATCGATTGCTGCGCAAGTACCGACTGGAAAGCTGTGTGCTCCATTCCTGAGCCCCAGTGGCGGAATTCCCGCAGCCGAGGCCCCAAATGGAGCAGACCTCCCGCCAGCGAAGCGAGATCACTTCTTCTTCGGGTCGTGGCCCCAGTTCATCAGCGAGTAGCGCCATTTGGTGTCGGTGATGTCCCCGTCGGGCCGCTGCGCAAGGTGTCGTTTGCAGTAACCGACGACCTTTCGCATGTGCTCGTAATCGTCGTCGGACAGGTCCGCCTTCTTCGTATTCAGAATTTCGACGATGCGACGGCCGCTCTCGTGGCCCGTCGACTCGCCACCCTCCTTCTTTTGCCCGACGTCCTTCGAGTCGTCGGTGCCGAGAAACTCGTCGAGTTCCTTCGCCGTCATGTTGACGAGATCATCGAACTCCGTCTTCACGTCACTGTCGTCATCGGCCATCGATCCGTCTCCTTCGATTCACCCTCGGTGGTGGTGCCGTGTGTCTCCCGTTCGACCACATCGGCCTTTCTGAACTCATCTTGTTCCTGCCATACCCACAGTTGGGCGGTACTTAACTGCTGGTCAGATCTGATCACAGCGCAGCAGGGCGGCCCACTCGGAAGCCCTGCAACAGGTCGGCCCCGATCGACCTAGCTGCTTCGAGATCCTCGTCGGTCTCGATGCCCTCGAACACACACCTCGCGTCCGTCTTTCGCGCGAACTCCAGCACCAGTTCGGCCAAGGCCGACTTCACTCGATTGCCTTTCATGCCGTGGACGACGAAGGCGTCGAGCTTGATGACCTCCGGCTCGAGCACGACAAGCTGCCGCATCCCCGCGTAGCCCGAACCGACATCGTCGACCGCTACGGCTACCCCACCGTCTCGAAGTTCGGCCAAAACAGCCACCACCGCGTCCTCGTCGTCGAGGACGGCATGCTCGGTGAGCTCGACAATCAGTGGCCGTCGCCCGCCGCACTCGCGCAGCACGTCCACCAGCGCAGCATCGGCCAATAGTGTTGCTGCGCTGAGATTGACCGCAACGAAGGACCCGTCCGGCAGACGAGTCGATTCGTCCAAGGCCTTGACGGCCGCCGATCTGTCCAGAGCCGGACCGAGGCCGCACTGCGCTGCATCGGCGAACCACGCCTCGGTGTCACCGCCGCCCGCCGGAAAACGAGACAGGGCCTCGTATCCCTCGATCGCACCATCGCGAGCACGGACGATCGGCTGAAAGACGATGTCCGGGCCACCGCCTGCAATCACCGTCTCCACCCGCCGCCGCGACCGCAACAGGGTCGAGCGCAGCGGTGTCGACGCAGCCCTAGTCGAGGGCACGGATGGATACCCGAACCACCGGGCTCAGTCGACGGAGCATGATGCCATGGGGACGTCGGCGAACCGGTCCATCAGGAACGCTGCGGCGGCACCGCCGTACCCGTCGATCAGCTGCGGCCCGAGGTGGTTGGGCAACACCGCACCCTGCAGGATCGGCGGCAACGGATTGGTACGGAACTCGACAGTGGCACCTCGGCCACACCAATCCTGGGCCAACTGCCGGGCCTGACCGTACGGCACCGTGTCGTCGTTGAGTCCGCTGGTGATCATCACCGGCGCCTTCGGGGTACTACGACCGATCCGCTGAGCCTCGAGGATACGGCCCGCCTGTGGAATGGTGCCCAGATTCTCGAGCATCGACTTGCCGTCCGCGGTCAACGATTCGGTTCGCAGGAACGGGTACTTCAGGATGGTGTCGCCGATGCACTGCGTCGACAGATCACTCAACACTGCCTTGCCGTGATCGGTGAGTCTTTCTTCTACGAGGGGCAGCAAACTCGGATCGCGCTCGACGAAACCGTTGAGCGCATAACCGATCACGCCCCCGATCAGCGTGCCGTCGACGGTCTTCAGTACCTCGAGCAGATCCGCGGTGGGCGCTCCGGCCCACGTGCCCTTCAGATCGACCTCCGGCGCGTATTCCGCGGCGAGTTCGGCCGCCGCGGCCGCCGCTCCACCACCCTGGGAGTAGCCCCAGATACCAACAGGCGCATCGGCATCACCGAGCAGCTCGTTCGCCGCGCGGGCACCGTCGAGAACCGCATGAGCCTGCTCGACCCGGTTGACGTAGGTGTGCACGCCGGGCGTTCCCAACCCGATGTAGTCGGTGACGAAGACGTTCGCACCCATCGACCCCCACAGCGTGGAGGACAACAGTTCCTGATTGAACGAGATCGACAGTGGTTGCGTCACAGCATTGACCGTCGTCGGGAACGCACGGGACGGAGCGCACTGATCGGCCTGACCCACCGTGCCGGGCGCGACGACGATGGTCGGCCGAGGACCGGCCCCACGCCACGGCACCTCGGTCTCGATGAACGTCCCCGATACCGCCACCGGCGAATCGTCCTGCGTCCGTGACGTATAGAGCACCCGCTCGGCCTGAACGGGGTAGGCACCGTCCGCACCGGGCAGCGCAGCGAACAACGACATAGGCTGCGTCCGCAATACAGCACCGGGGTCGTCGACGACCTGTGCCGGTGGGACGTAGAAGTCGTCCACGGGATCCGCCTGCGCTGCAGCGGTTCCGAGCACGGTCAACGAGGACGCGAGCACGGCGGTGACAGCCACGCCGATCATGGTGCGGTACGGATGCATCGGTCTCTTTCTGAGGAGGGGGTCAAACAACGGTGCCGACATCGCCGGCGACGATGTTGTCCAACGCACGTTCGGCCAATGCTGCGATGGTCATGGACGGGTTGCACGCTGCGGTGGTGCCGGGCATGAGCGCCCCGTCGAGCACATACAGTCCCCGCTGGCCGTGTACGCGTCCGTCGAGATCGCACACCGGGCCCATGTTGGCTCCACCCAGTGGATGCCAGGTGGACGGGAACACCGCGTTGGTATCGGTGAGAATGCTGCCCGATCCGACGATGCGACGCACCGTCGGATCGATCGACCCGTTCTGAATGACGTTGTCGCCATTGGCGGGCCAGTGCAATCGCACCTGGTCTGCGCCGGAGTCGTAGCCGAAATGCCCACGGCCGCTGCTGACTCCGTAGCCGACGAGCATGGTGCTGTGGGCATCGAACGACAACGGCGGTATGGATGCCTGGATGACGGTGTGCGCAGTGTTCGGGTTGTCCCAGTTCAGGCTGCCGAACACCACCGGACCGCCCTGCGGGGTACCGAACTGCTGCTCGATGCTGGACCACACGTAAATACGATCGGCGTTGGTGCCCCAGCCCTGGCCGAGTTGGTCCGGCAGATCGGGAATGGCACCGGTGGCACCCGCGCGAACCAACAGCTTGGTGGTGTTGAGGCTACCGGCGGCCATGATCAGCGTGCCGGTGGTGAGGATCTTGTTTTCGAGAACCGTTCCGTCCGAATCGATTCGGCCCACATGGATCGTCCAGCGGCCGTCGGCGGCACGTTCTATCCGGGAGACATCGTGCTGGGTGGCCACGGTGGCCAGCCCCGTCGCCTCGGCGGCGGCGATGTAGGTGACATCCACGGAGTGCTTGCCGCCGTTGTTGACTCCGAATGCACCGGAGCCGTCGGTGTACGACGGCTTCATCACGCCACGCGTCTCGTCGAGCGCGAAGTTCCAATCGATCGGCATCGGGATCTTCGACACCGGCAGGCCCGCTCGACGAGCACTGGCCGCGAACACCCGCGCCGCTTGATAATTAGGCGTTTCGATCAACCCGTCCGGAGCCTGCTCGAGCTGCAACATCCGCGCCACGCGTGGGTAGTGCACCCGATTCAGAGTCGACCAATCCAGTCCGGCCGGAAAGTGTTCCTCGAACACCGACTGCGAGGGCTGCAGTGTCATTCCCTGGTAGATCAGGGATCCGCCTCCGACACCGGCCGCGCACAGCGCCGTCATGTTGTCTCCGGGTACCGCCTCCAGCAGGCCGACGTATGGATCGAACGGAACCGGCCTGCCGAACAGGTTGGGACTCGAACCGTGCCACAGCATGCGCTTGTCCGGTGCCGTCGCGTTGGGGAACGTGTCGCCGTTCGGTCCTGTGTTCCAACGCCTTCCGCGCTCGAGCACCAGAACCGGTACCCCGGCCTCGGCCAGGCGCAATGCGGCGACGCCACCGCCGAACCCCGATCCGATGATCACCACACGGTGGTCCTCGCGGGTCAGCGGGATCTGGACGCGTCGGCCGCCTGACGCTCGCGCGACCCCCGCGCCCGACACTGCGGCCAACCCTGCAACCGCAGTTGCGCCGAGAAACGACCGGCGGTTCACATTCGACACGTACCCCCCAATGGTGTGCAGCACCGCGCATCGAGACCTGTGTCACGTGCACGTGCGAAGCAAAACTAGACAGAAGTGGGTAATAGTGTCAAGTTCCAGACCGTCAGCCGAAGGGTAGAAGCGGCACCAACCAGCGTCGGAGATATGCCCGTAGACCGTCGTCGTCGTGAATTGTCTGGTCGTCGAACAGGATGACGGACAGTGCGTTGCGCGTGAACATGGCCTCGACCCCGTCGAACTGCGTCGGATCGAATTCGGGATGTCGCTCGATGTAGCCGTCGAGGAACTGCCGCACCACCGGCTCGGCTCGATCCATCACGTCCGGATCGAACAGCGGATTCGCAGTGCCCGAGCGGAGCAACGTATTCAGAACCGGTTGTCGGCGAAGGAGATCTCGCGCGGCCACAATGGTTTCGACGACGAAGTCCGATGCCGTTTCGGCCCGATCGGCCTTCTCCCCTATCTCGCCCATGAAGCCGACAACGAGGCCGACCATCGCCTCGGAGATCATGTCCTCGCGCGTGCTGAAGATCGAATACACCGTCTGCCTCGTCACGCCCGCAGCGCGCGCCGCCGCAGCAATGGTGACGTCCTCGAACCCACCCTCGGCAATCAGCCCGAGGGTGGCGTCGAGAATCTTCTGCTTCGACCGCATGGCTCCGAGTATGACTGCATCCCCCGCTCGGCGAGTCATCCGATGACGGGACGCCGGTCTTTCGTCAGTTCGTCGAGCTCGGCTTGCATCGCGGAATGCACCCGTCCCGCGAATTCCTCGGCCGTCTCGTCGGTGTCGGGTCGCATGGGTGCCAGCACCGACGTGTCGAGCTTGGTGGGCAGCGGCAGGTACGGAAGGAGGCCGACCACACCGAGATTGACGCCCCAGGGAATGGACACCGACAGTGGCAGCGTCTTGAGCCTCAGCGCCTTGTCCAACCGCAGGGCCTTCGCCACACGCTTGCCGCTCCCGAGTACGAGCAGCGACTCCCCGGCACCGGCCGTCACCACGGGGACAATCGGCACCCCCGCCTCCATCGCCAACCGGGCGTATCCGGTGCGCCCGTCGAACAGGATCTCGTTCCGGTGTTTCCAGGTCTTGAGCGCATCGACATCACCGCCCGGGAACACCAGGACGTTGTTGCCGTCCGCGAAAGCGTCCAGGGCCGTCTGCCGACCGGCGGGCCTGGCACCGAACGGCTCGATCAGCTTCTCCGCGTGCAGCGTCCAGGCGATCTGGTGCGTCAGCGTGATCAGTTCACGGTCGACACCGAGCTCGTCGTAGGCGGCCGCGAACGCGAACACGTTGAGATCGATGATTCCGCCGAACCCGTGATTGGCGACGAACAACACTGGAGTGTCCGGAACTGGCTGCGCCACTCTCACTTCGAGTCGGTTATAGAAGCGCACGGCTTCGATGCTCGCGGCTCGCAGAGTGCGCGCGATGTTGTCCACTACCGGTCCAGCTGCAGATCGGCGAGCGCGCCGGCGATCACGAAGCCCCCTGCGATGGCGCAGCCGGCTGTTCTCGTTCGTTGTGGCAGGTGCGCGGTGAGCGCGAACGCCGCGGTGTCCCAGACGTCGACGGCCACGCCTGCTCGCAGCAGTGTGCGCACCGCGCTCGGTGCGTACCGCGTTGCCGCGTACAGGCCGCCACCGATGTAGATCTCCCGAATACCGAAGGTGCGAGCGGCAGCTCGTGTGGTCGCTACCGCAGCGTCGGGGCCGGCGAGGAGTTCGTTGGCACGAGTGGGCGCAATCATGTGGGCGACACCGATCGCCGCACGGGCCAGCCCGACTGCCTCGGGAAGACGACGAACCAGACCGGACGCAGAGCCGAGAGCCATGAAATTCCTTACGTAGTGGGAACAGCGTTGTTGCGGGCGAGTTTTCGGAGCAGTCCGACGGCCTTCTTCATGCCGTAGGCAACGATGGTCGTACGACCGTCGTCGTGGTTCCATTGCAGGAGTGCGGATCCGTCGTCGACCGAACCTTCGAGGACGGTCGGTTCTCCCTGCAGTGGGAGTGGGCCGACGACTTTGATGGACAGCCCCAGAATCTCGGTCCAGAAGTAGTCGTCGGCAGGGGTGCACGTCGGTTCGAGACCGAGCGCAGACGCAGCGGCAACCTTGCCCTGTGCGACGGCATTGGACCAGAACGGCGCTCGACGGGACGCGGCACGCGCGTAGGCGACGTCCCCGGCAGCAAATACTCCGGGAACCGCTGTAGCGCAAAGATAGTCGATTCCGACCCCGATACGGTCCGCGATACCGGCACCGTCCAGCCAATCCGTCTGCGGCACATCACCGGCGCAGGTGACGACGATATCGGCAGTCAGCTGAGTGTCTGCGAACTCGATCCCCGTGACGGGCTCACCGACCAACGAGACGGGAGCATTCGTCCGAACGAACTGCACCGACGAGGCCTCGGCTCGCGCCACTATCGCGTCGGACAGGAAAGAACCCAGGAGCCGTTGCAGCGGAGGATCCACATCGACGACGGTGACTGCAATGCCGCGTGCGACGCAGGCACTGGCGACCTCCATGCCGAGGAATCCCGCACCGACCACGATGGCTGTGCTGGCAGCGTCCAGCTTCGGACGGAGAGCACAGACGTCGGCGAAGGTCCGCAGCACCGTCTCGCCCTCCTGCCCCGGACCGGCGATGCGGCGGGCCACCGCTCCCGTGGCCACGATGAGCGCGTCGTAGGGAACGTCGATTCCGGCTGTCGTAGTGACCATTCGACGTGCGGTGTTCAACGACGCCGCGGGATCTACGATCGCCGTGATGTCCAGATCCGACAGGTCCCAGGTTTCGGCCGCAGCGGCCTCACCTTTGAGCACGTGCTTCGACAACGGTGGTTTCGCATAGCAGCCGTCATCGTCCGCACCGATCATGACGATCGAACCTTCGTGTCCGCGGGCACGTAACTCACGAGCAGCAGTGCAGCCGGCGATCGAGTCTCCGACGATGACGATTCTGGGGCCCGAGGAGCTCACGCCTGTTCTCGCAGAGCCGCGACCGGGCACACGCCGATTGCCGATCGAGCCGAGGCCGCCAGGTCGTCGGGAATGTCGTTGTCGTCGAACGCATAATGCAATTCGCCCTCGTCATCGAGGCTGAACACCTTGGGTGCCTGTTCGGCGCAGATGCCGTGGCCCTCGCACCGATCCCAGTCGACGTCGATTCTCATTGCTGTGTCCCTTCTGCTGCCACCAATTCCAGTGGCAGCCGTTCGTATCGGTGAATGACGTTGTTGACGGCCCGTTTCGGCGCTCCGGTGGCCACGATTCGTTCGACTCGCCGCGCGAGTACTCGCAGCATGGTCTGGGCTTCCAGACGGGCAAGCCCCTGACCGGCGCACCCGTGCACGCCGGAACCGAAGCCGAGCTGACGCGAAGCGTCACGAGTGATGTCGAACTCGTCGGGACGGTCCCATTCGCGCTCATCGCGATTCGCCGACGCGTAGACCACCAACACGCGGGCACCCTTGGGCACTCTCGCTCCGTCGATGTCGACATCACGGACGGCTCGACGCGAGAACGCCCGGATCGGCGACTCGTAGCGAACGACCTCGTTGATCGCATTGGGGATGAGGTCAGGGTCCTGCCGAATCGCTTGCCACTGCTCTGGGTGCCGCGCGAACAGATCGAGGGCACCGGAAATAGCTCCGATGGTGGTGTCGAGCGAGGGACCGAGGTAGTCGATCATCAGGGCTGGACATGCCGACTTCTGAATCTTGTTGTCGTCGGCGGCCTTCAGAACGTCGTCGCCCATGCTCCCGGGCAGCACCGATCGTTCACGGACCACGCGCCGCGAGAACGCGAGCATTTCCGCGGCACCCTTCGCAGCTGTGATCGAGTGCCGATTGACGGGTCCGAGGGAGTCGAATGTTGCTCCTGCCCAACGAAGAAGATCCTCGCGGCCGTCCTCCGGCCACCCGACCAGATCAGGCACGATCGACATCGGGAGGGCTGTCGCAAGGTCATCGACGCCGTCGACCGACTTTTGGCGCAGGGCCGCGTCGACGATGCTTTCGGCCTTCTCCTCCACCGCCGCCCTCATCTTGCGCACGGCCTTCGGCGTGAGCCGATGAGCCAGCACCGAGCGCTTGGTTGCATGCTCGTCGCCGTCACTGTTGAGCGTCGTCCCACGGCCCAGCCGGTTCGCAATGGGATTGAGCGCGACACCGTCCCCGGAAACGAAGGTCTCGTCGTCGAGCAGCACTGCCTTGCACCCGGCATAGCGCGAGACGGCGAACACCTGCTGGCGTGGCAGCCACACCACCGGGCCGAGCTCACGCAACCTCGCGTAGTGCGGGTACGGATCGAGGATCGCCTCGGTGGAATAGATGTCGGTGCGGTACTGCGGGATCGTCGCGTTGGTCGTCATGAGGTCCTTCGGTGCCGCCGGAAGAGTCGATGCACCCCGCATTCACAGGGTATTGACGATATCGTCACCCATGGCACTGCCGTCCGTCAAGGCTTTTTGACGAATTCGTCATCATTGAGACGCGATAGGCTGCCCTCACTCACACCGCAGAGCAGGAGCAGACCGTGACCGAAGGCAACCGCGTCGAACGCCGCAAGGCGCGCACCAGAGCTGCCCTCGTCAAGGCCGCGCAGGGATTCCTGGCGAGCGGCAACACCAACGCACCCGTTCTCGAGATCACGCAGGCCGCCGACGTCAGCAACGGATCGTTCTACAACTACTTCGAGACCAAAGAAGAACTGTGGCAGGCAGCCATCGACTCGGCCCTCGAATCTGCCGGCGACTACCTCGACTCCCTCACCGTGGGCCTGGACGACCCGGTCGAGAAATTCACCCAGTCGTTTCGCCTGTCCGGACGCCTCTTCCGCCTCGAGCCGCAACTGAGCCGCGTCCTGCTCAACTCCGAGGCCTCGGCCTTCGCCGCAGCGGGGGGCCTGGCACCACGTTCACGCCGCGATATCGAATCGGCTGCCGCGCGAGGAAGATTCGATGTGGACGATCCGGATGTGGCCCTCGCCCTGGTGGCAGGCACCCTGCTGTCCATGGGTCGACTGCTGCTGGCGCAGCCCGATCGCGACGAGGCGGCGACGGTCGACGGCACCACCGAGCGGGTCCTGCGCGCCCTGGGCATCTCCCCGGACGAAGCCCGAACGCTGTGCCGCAGCGAACTACCGGCGTCCTACGGCGTCGACGTGCACGCCGTCGTCGACCCCACGGCAGGCCCCCGCCGCTGACGACCGTGACCGGGTACTGAGCCGAGTCTCAGTCGTCATCGGCGCGCAGCGCCGCACTGAGCGCCTCTTGCGCTGACACGTCGGCCTCGACTGCACCACGCAGTTCGGCGTCGTCGGAGGCAACGACCAGCGGAACATCGCCGTCCGTCTGACCACGCTCCCCGGCCAATCCCTGCTCGCGCTCCTTGGCCCGGCGGTAGTCGGCGAGAGCGACGTCTTGCTTCTCTCGTGCTGTGGCCACGCCGTCACGCCCTCTGGTGCCGGGCCGGCGCGTGCGTGGGCACCGGGGCCGGGGCCGGTCGGCCGACGGGCTCGTTCTTCCGATTCCCCCCACCGGTGTCGATATCGAGAAAATGCTGAAGTTCGTCGTGAATCGGAGTGTCCGTCATGGGCCTTGACCTTCTCGACCTTCGATAACGCAGATCGTTCGGCTTCGCTGAACCATTGTGGGACCGAGCTGTCGGCGTCAATGCGACCCTACGGCCTTCGAGACCGCCGAGTTCACCACCCGCGCTGCCAGTACAGCAACACGGACGTTCTCGCGCTGCGACTGCTCGGCCAGAACCGCGAATGCCACTTCGGGTGAGATGCCGCGCACGGCTATCAAAATTCCTTTGGCCTGCTCGATCGTTCCACGTGTCTTCATCGCCTCTCGAAGACCGTCCGCTTCCGTTCTTGCTTCTGCCGCATGTCGCGAATTCCACACCGCAGCTTCGACCGAGGTGACGAACATCTTGACGAGAACCTCGTCGACATCGCTGAATCCCTCGCAGTCGAATCCATAAAGATTCAGCGAACCGGCATGTCCCGAGTCGACAGCCAGCGGAGCAGACAGATAACTTGTCACTCCGATCGCGGCGGCTGCAGACGCGAAATTCGGCCAGCGAGTGGCGACCTCGTCGATCCGAACACTGACGATCTGGTTGGTTCTCGCAGCTTCGAGACACGGGCCCTCGTCTGCCGCGTACTGATCGGCGTCGATGTCGATCACACGCGCATTCGAACATGCCGCCGTCGCGGGATTGTCGGAATCATGACGGAGCAAAGTCACTCCCGCCATGTCAGCCCACGGGATGGCAGCGACCACCTGGTCACACAGGCCCTGCAAGAGAGTTTCGAAACGCTTGTGCTCGAGCAATATTCCGCGAAAAATGTCGAGAGCATCGAAGGTGTCCTCGGCAAAATAGTCTTCGCCTGCAAGCCGACGTCGCCGGGCAGGCAGAGCAGCCGAGATTTCTTCGTCGAATGCGGCTGCAGCCGTGGCTTTGGTAGCGGCATTTCGAATGCGGCCGTTGGATGTCGAATCGGTCAAGTAGATCGCGTCCCAGATGGTGCAGTCATTACACCTGTTGACGTGCACGAGGCCTGTCAGCGGTGATGACCTTCACCGAATGACCCAACCGTACGCTCGCTGTCAATGGGTGGACGACGAACACCCGCGGAGCTACTGGCCGGTGACGTCCAAAGCGGCACCGACGATCGAATCGGTATCGATGTGGTGGTGCTTGTACACCTCGTCCAGAGACCCGACCTGACCGAAGTTGCTGACACCCAACGACGTCGATGCCACGCGGTTCACGTTCGCGAGGAAGGCCAGGGTGTGCGGATGGCCGTCGAGCACGGTCACCATCGGTGTCGCTCGATCGGCCGGCAGCAGCTGATCGAGAATCCACGATTCGGCATCTCCGTGCCCCTGCCGCGCCTGCACGGCACGGTAGAGCTGGCCGGGGCTGGTGATGCACAGGACGTCCGCGAGAATACCGATCTGCTCCAAACGTGCTGCGGCATCGAGAGCTTCGGGCATGAGCGCACCCATCGCCGCGATCGTGACGGTGGCACCGTCACGTCGAACGAGGGGATAACCGCCGGCCACCACCTGCTTGCGCCTGCGTTCGCGGGCCGCCGGATCGCTCGGCACGTCGGCCAGCGTCTGATCGACCGGACGGGTCGACAGGCGCAGATACGCCGAGGTGCCGTCGGGACGACCCAACTTGGCGATACTGGCGAGCAACGTCCACTCCACGTCGATGGCGAACGCCGGCTCGTACGAGATGCAGCCGGGCTGTTCGAGACCGATCGACGGAGTCTTGATCGACTGGTGCGCACCACCTTCCGCAGCCAGAGTGACACCCGACGGAGTGCCGACCAGAATCGACTGGCCGCCCGCGTAGATGCCGTACGACCACGGCTCGAGGGCGCGCTCGACGAACGGGTCGTACATCACTCCGATGGGGAACAGGGGCTCTCCCCACCGGCTCCACGTTGCACCCAGCTCGCCCATCAATCCGACCAGATTGGTCTCTGCGATACCGAGTTCCATGTGTTGACCGGTGGGACCCTCACGCCAGTGCATGATGGTTTCGGCGTCGTCGCCGAACCAGTCGTGCCGCTCCGAGGACGACCAGACACCGACCTTGTTGACCCAACCGCCGAGATTGGTGGTGGAGCTGACATCGGGACTGACGGTGACGACGCGTCGAGCCGCATCGGGTGCCTCACGGGTGAGGTCGATCAGGGTGCGGCCGAGTGCGGCCTGTGTTGTGGCAGTGCCTTTCGGCGTACGTCCGATGTCGGTGGGCACGGCCGGTGGTTCCGCATACGAGAACTGTTCGCGCTGTAGACGTTCGGCGACGTCGGCGCACAAGCGGCCAGCCGCGCTGTCGGCGTCGAATCGGTC
Source organism: Rhodococcus sp. ARC_M12 (assembly GCF_022810385.1). NCBI lineage: Bacteria > Bacillati > Actinomycetota > Actinomycetes > Mycobacteriales > Nocardiaceae > Rhodococcus > Rhodococcus sp. ARC_M12. The sequence continues at coordinate 55,901 of NZ_JALGQI010000008.1, forward strand.
CCACGGCGAGCCGGCGTCCGTGCCGAGAGTCTCTGCGAGAGCTGCATACTCGTCGACCGTCAGCAGCGACGAGTGATTCTGCGGATGCCCCTGGGTGGGGAGCCCGAAGCCCTTGACGGTGTAGGCGATGATCACTGTGGGACGGGTGTCGTCGATCTGCGCGTACGCCTCACGGAGCGCGTCCAGATCGTGTCCGCCGAGGTTGCGAATCGACTCGGTGAGCATCAGGTCGTCGAGATCGGCGATCAGCTCGGCGATCGCGGCCGCGTCGGAACCCTTGCCGGGCAGCCGATCACGCAGATCCGACGCCGAGCAACGCAGCAGCCGCTGATACTCGGGATTGGGCATGTCGAGAATGCGTCGACGAAGAGCGTCACCGCCGACACGGGCGAACAGATTCTCGAGCAACCGCCCGAAGCGGACCGTGATGACCTGCCAGCCTGCGGCGTCGAACATCTTCTCGAGACGCCCGGCGGCGATGTTCGGCACCACCCGGTCGAGCGACTGACGGTTGAGGTCGACGATCCAGACGATCTCGCCCAACTCTCCGATGCCGGGGTCGATGACGGCCTCCCACACGGCACCTTCGTCCAGCTCGGCGTCTCCGACGAGCGAATACTGCCGACCCCGAAACGGGACCGCCGCATCTGCCGAGAATGCCGAGTCGACGAATCGGCGAGACATCGCGCCCCAGATAGGCGCTGTCGCACCGATACCGACAGAGCCGGTGGAGTAGTCGACGGTGTCGGGATCCTTCGCGCGTGACGGGTAGGACTGCAGGCCACCGTACGAGCGAAGGGTCGTCAGATACTTCTCGTCCAAGTCACCGAGAAGGTAGTTGATGGCGTGCAACACCGGCGAGGCATGTGGCTTGACCGACACCCGGTCTGCTGCGGTCAACTGCTCGAACCACAGTGACGTCATGATCGTGACCATCGACGCGCAGGATGCCTGGTGCCCGCCGACCTTGAGTCCCGTCGGATTGGGCCGGATTCGGTTGGCGTGGTGGATCATCGATGTCGAGAGCCACAGCACGCGTTCGGAGATGTCGTGCAGAGTTTCGCGCCCACCGGTGGCCGAATCGTCTGTGGTCGAGCTGAGGCTGGTCATGGCCGGAGACTCCTGAAGTTGGCGACGAAAGAGTGCATCGAGTGGAAGAGACGGGACCGGATGTGGCCCCGTCTTTCCCTGAGGCAAGCGTTCGGATTGCGAAGCGCCGAGTCAGTCGCGTCGGTGATGCAACCGGCGTCAGTCGACCAGAGGTTCACCGGCTGCGCAATAGCGGAGCGCTCGATTGTGCAATCTGCGCAATTTTACGGGTGGTTCGGTGTCCGATTCTTGTCGTACTGATCATTCGCTTCGACGCGTCGCGGATTCGACGACGGCCTCGAAGGCGTCGACGATCAACGCGACCAAGGCGTCCAGTTCGATGTCCGGGGTGTCGAAGAAGGCCTCCGCGGTCCGGTCGAGAAAACCCGTCCACCCGGAGATCGCGGCGCCGACGAGCGGCGGCAGCGGATCCGGAAGTTCGGCCAGGGCCGCAACCTGCCGCTCGCCCTCGGCGCGAGCCTGCCGAAGTGCGCTCTCGACCCCGGCCTCGCCGAATTCTTCCTCGCGGACGACGCGCAAGTACAAGGCGCGATGATCCCGCAAGAATTCGATGTGCCGTCGGACGAAGCCCTCCAACCGAGTCCGGACGGTGTGTTCCTCGGGCTGCGGCCCTTGCGCATCGGCCAATCTGCCGAGAACGTCGGCCAGCGCAGCCTCGACCAGGCCCTGCTTGTCGGTGAAGTAGTAGAAGAGCAACCCATGTGCCACACCGGCTCTGCGCGAGATCGCAGCGGCACTGATGTCTGCACTGGCACCTTCGGAGATGAGCTCGATCGCGGCGTCGATCAGCGCCTGGCGGCGATCGCGGCGTGGGCGAGCGCGCCGTGACTGCTCTGCATCGTCGACGTCGTTCGAGGGCACGGCCCGAGACTAATGCAGATCGCGCCACGCTCGCGTGTCACCCTCTTGCGTTATCTGCATGAGCTATGCAATATTCGCAAAAGGGCCGGAGTTCGCCGGGCCCACCCGTCAAGGAGGTCCGATGATCACGGTTACCAGCGCTGCAGGCGGAGTCGGACGACTACTCGTCCGACGACTGGCCACACGGAATGTGCCCATTCGCGCGGTCGTGAAGAACGAGAGTCAGGCTGCGACCACCCGCCGGGACGGAGCGACCGAGGTCGTCGTAGGCGATCTACGGTCAGCCGAGACGCTCGACAACGCACTGGCCGGGACCGACGTCATCTACCACGCGGCACCGACCCAGGTCATCGACGAAAGACCGATCATCGAGCACCTGATCGCCTCGGCACCGGCACAGGGATTGCAGCACATCGTTTTTCACTCCGTGATCCATCCGGACCTGCATCAGTTGACGCATCATCACCAGAAAGACATCGCCGAGGGACTGTTGCGTGAGAGCGGAATCCCCACCACTGTGCTCAGACCCTCGCACTACATGCAGAACTACCTGGAAGTGTGGGAGTTCCTGCAGGCCGGGGTCATGCCGTATCCGGTGTCACCGAACAGCGTCATGGGCGTCGTCGACCTCGCCGACGTTGCCGAGGCCGCGGCGAACATTCTGATCGAACCGTCGCCGCACACCGGTCACACGTACGACCTCTCCACCGTCGAACTCACCCGCCACGAAATGGCCGAGATCTGGTCTCGAGTACTGGGCCACCGGGTCACCGCCGTTCGGATCCCACCGTCGTCGCTGACGAACTCGCTGAACGTACTGCCGTCACTGGCCTCGGTCGTCGGACATGCACTGCAGTCGACGAAACTGAACTCCATCCCTCACCTCGTCCGCGGTGCGCAGGCCGCATCGAATCCTCGCGACATGAAGAACTGGCCGGCAGACGCACGTGAGGCGTACCGCACGATGATGGCCCACTACGACCAGCACGGCCTCGCGGCGGGAGACCTGACGGTTCTGCCGACACTGCTCGGACACGCACCCACGTCCTACGAAGAGTTCGCGCGGCGCTCCGTCATCGAGTTCGGACGCTCGGACCGATGAGCCGCAGAGCTTTTCGATACAGTCCGGGTCGCTCGCTGGTCACCGGCGCAAGTTCGGGAATCGGAGCCGAATTCGCGCGAGCTCTGGCCGCCCGCGGCTCCGACCTGGTACTCGTCGCGCGGCGAGAGGACCGACTGACAGCACTGGCGGAGGAGCTCGAATCGACCTACGACGTGCGCTGCCGAGCAGTGCCATGGGACTTGTCCGAGTCCGCCAGTGGCCGCCGACTACACGAGATCGTGCCGGAGCAAATCGATCTCGTCGTCAACAACGCGGGATTCGCCGTGCAGGGACCGTTCGCCGACGGCGACGCCGACGACTTCGAGCGCCTCGTCGCCGTCGACATCCGTGCTGTGGTGGACATCTGCTCGGTCTTCCTCCCCGACATGATCGCCCGAGGAGAGGGCACCATCGTCAATGTCGCCAGTACGACTGCGTTCCAACCCGTCCCGACTCTCGCGGTGTATGCGGCCGCAAAAGCGTTCGTGCTGAGCTTCAGCCAGTCCCTCTGGTTCGAGTCGGCACAGCACGGCGTCAGAGTGTTCGCACTCAACCCTGGCCCCACCCATACCGAGTTCTTCGACGTCATCGGCGACTCGGCCACCGCCACCGGCACCTACCAGACACCGGCCGACGTGGTCGCCACCGCCATGACGGCGCTCGACTCCAAACGATCTCGGCCGCATGTTGTTTCGGGACGTCGCAATTCACTACAAGCGGCGATGGTGGGTATCGTCCCCGCACGAGTTCTGCTACCCGCCCTCGCGCGCATGCTCCACTAGACTGTCACGATCATGGCCAGGGTCTCCAGATTCACACTCGACGATCGCAAAGAAGCGGTGGCGCGCGCATTCGGTGGCTCCGAGAGCCCAGCGGCCGTCGCGTCGTCCCTGGGCATTCACACCACCACGCTGTACCGCTGGGCCGGGTCGTCCGCCACGGAGGAACCCGGGCCCGCACCGGCACGACTGATCGAGGCCACCCAAGAACTACTGCGGCACGCCGACTACGCGGACATCACGATCGAAAGTGTCGCTGCCCGATGCGGTCTCGCGCCGAGAACGGCCTTCCACCACTTTCCCAGCAAACGCGACCTGTTCCAGGCCGCAGTCGACGACGCCGCCACCGTGCTGATCGAGCGCATCGGTGAACGGTCTGCGGATGCCGGCTGGCCGAACACCCCACTCGAGCAGTTGCAGACATTTCTGCGAATAGCTGCCGAAAGCATCTACGAGACGCCGCGCACGCACGTGCTGTTCCGCAATCTCGGAGTCCCGAAATCCGAGGGCACAGCGGAGCGTTGGCACGACAGCTTCGTCGATGCCATCACCGAGCTACTCCGCGCCGCAGCCGAGGCGGGGCAGATCGACCGCAACACCGACCTGCTCGCAGCAGCGCGCCTCCTCACCGGGGCCATGCGCGGCATACACACGGCAGTGTTCGACGGTGCCGATACCGGCACCGCCCTGACGCTCGTCGGGCGTGTTCACCTGCTGATCCCACCCGCCTGATCCCCACGCGCCGCACTGGAGCACCGGTCGACGGCCAAATTCGACTGACTGTCAGTCAAATTATTGACTGACAGTCAAAGTGGACATAACCTGGATCACACTTCGCGATCACGACGAAAGGTCGATTCATGAGCGCACAGCAGGATGCACCGGTAACCACGACGCACCGGGTCGCGCCCGACTACATCGCGCACTGGGTCGTCAAGTCGGCTCGCACCGAGGAGATGGTGCGCTGGTACGGCACGGTGTTCGGTGCCGAGATCGCGTACCAGGACGACGAGATCACGTTCTTGACCTGGGACGACGAGTCACACCGACTGGCGATCATCGCTGTACCGAAGCCCGTGAAGTTCCTGTTCCCCTTCGCCAAGCTGCGACGCAAGGCCTACGGCATCGACCACATCGCCCTGACGTTCGTCTCGCTCGAACGACTGCTGGAGAACTACGTGCGGCTCAAGCGCCTGGGCATTCTTCCGGTGTGGTCCATCAACCACGGACCCACGATCTCGCTGTACTACGAGGATCCCGACGGCGTTCGGCTCGAGTTCCAGGTGGAGAACTTCGACCCGGACAACACCGCGGCCTTCTTCTTCACCGAGGAATTCGCGCGCAATCCCATCGGCGTCAACATCGACCCCGACTACCTCCTGAGCAGGCTGCGTAACGGAGCCACTCACGAGGAGCTGCGGCAGCGTGAGGCGGGCACGAGGCCCGGCCGGCCGGTGGTCGCCAACAAAAAGACCATCACTCCGAAAACTTTGTGACCGAACTTCTGGGGGAGATCGAACATCATGCCTATCAACATCATTCGGACCGAGGACAGCTGGTGGCGTCTCGACGGCGATCAGGCCGTTCGGATCGACACCGATGCCCGGACCACCCGAGAACTTCTGGCCGACCGCGCGGCCATCGATGCCGCTTCGGGAGCCGGCACGAACATCGCCGAGCTCGAACTCGTCTCGCCCATCACCGCACCGTGCCGAGTGGTGGCGCAGTTGCTCAACTACCGTTCGCACGCGATCGACGCCGGATCGGACCCGAAGACGTTGCAGCCGACCTTCTTTCGCAAGTCGTCCGCGTCGATCAGTGGCCCGAACGATCCCATTCGACAGCCACCGGAGGTCGCGCTGCTCGACTACGAGATCGAGCTGGGCGTGGTGGTCGGTGCAGATATCCCCATCGGAACGACGGTCACCGACGACAACCTCGATTCCTATGTCGCCGGCTTCGTCGTCGCCAACGACGTCTCGGCTCGGGAGATACAGCTGACGAAAGTGCAGGTGTACGAAAGCAAGTCGTATCCCACCTTCACCCCACTCGGTCCCCGATTGGTTCTGCTCGACAACGACGAGTTGCGTCGACTGCCCGAGCTACGCATGACATTGGCCGTCAACGGCGAAACCCGACAGGACCAGACGATCGGCAACGATCTCATCACTCCTCCCGCCGACGCCTTCACCCGACTGGCCCGTTTTCAGAACATGACCGCAGGCGACGTTCTGCTGACCGGAACGCCGATCGGCACCGCGATCTCGGCCCCACCGAAAGCAATTCAGAAGATCGGCGAGCTCATCCCGCCGGCACTGAAGTGGAAGTTCTTCTTCGCGCGTCAGGCCAAGAACCCGAAGTATCTCTCGGTGGACGACGTCGTCACGGCCACCATCCGTACCCCGGACGGCTCGATCGATCTGGGCACCCAGGAAACCATCGTCCGATGAGCAGCCCTGTCGTCATCATCGGTGCGGGGCCTGCGGGTACCACCGCAGCGCTTCTGCTGGCACGCAGAGGTATTCGCACTGTACTGCTCGAGCGTCGAAGGAGTCCGCTGTTCCATCCAGCGGCCCACGTCATCAATGCTCGAACGCTGGAGATCTGGAACGAGTACAGCCCCGAACTGGCCAAGTCGATAGCGGCGATGTCGCCTCCACACGACCAGGTGAACTTGATCAGCTGGTACGGCGACCTGGCCGGTGACGCCATCGGGTCCATCGATCTGCTGTCCGATCCCGAACGCAAAGCCGTCGTGGAAAGCCAGAGCCCCTACATGGTTTCGCACATCGGCCAGCACATCCTGATGCCGGCGCTGTGGGACGCAGTCGACGCAGAACCGCTGATCGAATTTCGACGCGGAGTCACCGTGGACTCGGTCGAATCGACTCCCGGTGACGCCCGTGTCGCCCTCCGGACGGCTATGGGCGACAACACCGAGGTGCGTGCCCCGTACGTGCTGGCCTGCGACGGTGCCAACAGCGCCACCCGGGATGCCGCGAGGATCTCGCTGACCGGGCCCGTCCTGGCCAACATGGGCAGTGCCTTCTTCACCTCCACCACACTGTTTCCCGACGACGCGCGTCCGTTGTTGAGTTGGATCTACACCCCGGACCTGTGTGGGGTGCTCATCTCGCATGCGGATCATCGCTACATCCTGATGACGGCCTACCTCCATCCCGATCAGGAGATCGCGAGAGACGGCCGTCGATTCTGGGAGACGACACTTCCGAAGGTGTTGGGATCCAACGACTTCGAGCTGGAGTCGACCGGAACCTGGGTGATGACCTCGCAGACGGCGAACAGGTTTCGACGCGAACGTCTGCTGTTGCTCGGCGATGCTGCCCATCGCTTTCCGCACACCGGCGGCTTCGGTCTCAACTCGGGTGTGCAGGATGCACACAACCTCGCGTGGAAGCTCGACGCCGTGCTCTCGGGCACGGCCGCTCCGGAGCTGCTGGACACCTACGACACAGAGCGCCGCCCAGTGGTGGAGAAATTCGCCGAACAGAGCGTCGCCAACCACTTCCGGATGGACGACATCGGCAAGCGGGTGGGCATCACCAACGCCATGCTGGCCAAGGCAACTCAGGCCATGGGGCGGGCCCCTTTGAACAAGATCCCGGGCCGACTGATCGCGCCCATCGCGGCCGCGGCAACACGCAAGCAGATGAGCCGGTCACGGAACCTGCGCCCGGATACCCCCGGGTCCGCGAAACTCCGCGCCGAGATCGCGGCGGCAATTCCCCTGCAGGTGGAGCACTTCGTCTCCACCGGACTGCAATTCGGCTACCTCTACGACAGTCCGCTCTTCGCGCAGGACGCGTCGGCGAAACCCACCGAGGACGTGGTCGATTACGTGCCCACCACGTACCCGGGCGCACGGATGCCGCACGCCCTTGTGTCGGTCGACGGTCAGCTCGTGTCGCCGCACGACGTACTGGACCCGAACATGCTGACACTCTTCACCTTCGACGGTTCCGCGTGGGCACCAGCAGTGCAGGAACTCGGCGACATGCGACCCGGTATCGCGCTCGTCGTGATGAACGTACCCGTCGGCGTCGATCGAGACGAGCTGATATCGCTGTACGAGGTCGGTGAGACCGGAGCCGTCGTCGTCAGACCCGACGGTCACGTTGCCTGGCGTACCAACGATTCGGGGGGTTCGCTGTCCGAGTTCCTGAGCACGCGTTGGGGAAGCTACTACGCCGCGACGCTCTGACGGCCGGTAGCCCGCTGTGATCGAAGCCTGATCCCCACGGTCGCCAGCGCGACGACAGATGCGGCGAGCACCGCAGTCCATCCGACCGTCGTGTTCGTCACCTCTCCCGCCAGCCGACCCTGTGCCAGCCACGCCAGGCCCCACACGATGGCGAGCATCGGCGCGATCGCCCCGCCTGAATACCGGGCCAGCAGTACCCCGACGGCAGCTGCGACGATGAGCACGGCAATCGCCCAGATCGTGGCGGCACCGGTTACACCGAGACTCACCAGCCACGCCGAGATGTTGGCGATTGTCGCCACGCACACCCACCCGAGATAGAGGCCCATGGTGCCGTCCGTGATCACCGCGTCGGCGACTCCCTCCGGTCGTTGCTGCTGCATCAGCACGAACACGCGGACGAGCACCGCCAGCAACGCGACGATGATCACCACGCTCAGCCATACCTGGCCGAACTGAATCGCGAGAATCCACGCCGGATTGAGCAACATCGACGCGACGATCGGTGCCCGCAGGGCGTCGTGACGTGCAGTGCGCCCGGGAAGGAACTGCCAGACGGCGTACACGATCAGTCCGGTGTAGATCACCGACCAGATGGAGAACGCAGGCCCAGCGGGTGCCACCAGCGTCGACGTGGCACTGAGCGCTCCGCCGGCCGCCTCTGCGATGGGCGTACCGATCCATGCGCCGGAGCCGAGAAACGACACCACAACCGCTACGACCGCACTGACGACGACACCGATCTTCATGGCTGGGATAGTCCCCCGAAAGCGGAAGAGGCAAACACGGCTGCTGGGCGGGGCGGGGCTGCGCAACTCGAGCGGTCGGCCACCGGTGACCTCGTTCTGGTAGACACGCGTTGTGCTTTCCTACTCCCGATCGATGCCCGCCGCCGCCTGCTGCCTTGCAGTGGCCGTGACTGTGGGTTGCAGTTCGACGCCCTCACAACCCGTCGACGCGTCGACCACTGCCTCGACCACCGCACCGGCCCCCGAATACGACCTGACGGGTGTGCCGGGCACCGTTCTCGATTCCGAGGACTTCGGTGAGCGATCCGCCGAACTCTCCGACACGGGTGCCACCCTGTACCGGTTCGTCTACGAGTCCACGTCGGGCGTGGACAACTCCCCGACAGCGGTCTCCGGAGTTGCAGCCGTTCCGGCAGGAACCCCGCCCGAGGGCGGGTGGCCGATCGTCGTCTACGGACACGGCACCACCGGCGTGCAGGCCGATTGCGGACCCACCCTGTATCCGGATCTGCTCGGATATCAGTTCGTGGTGCAGGATTTCACCGCACTCGGGTACGTCACCGTGCTCCCCGACTACCAGGGCCTGGGCACCGGCGGCGGCACCCACCCGTACCTCGAACCTCGAACCGCCGGAAACAACATGATCGACGCGGCTCGCGCAGCGCACACCGCATTGCCCGACGTGTCCACTCGCTGGGCCGCGGTCGGTCTGTCGCAGGGTGGCCAAGCAGCCTGGGCAGCAAACGAACTCGCTGCTTCCTACGGCCAGGGCCTGGACCTGGTGGGGTCGGTGTCGCTGTCGCCGCCGACCGACCTGACGCCTCTGGTGCGGTCCGCTGAGGGCGGAACCTTGACCAGGCCGCAGAAGGAACTGATGCCGTACTTGCTCTACGGCGCGCAGCACGTGGACCCCGCGATCGATCCGAAGGACTACAGCGGCAGCGTCGCCGAGGCCAACAACGAGCTGCTTCTCACCTGCCAGGGCGGAGACACCGAAGGCAAGGAACGAGCAGTCCAGGCAATGGCGCCTGACGAGTTCGCAGCCGACACAACGGAATCGGAGCAACGGCTGTTCGACGTGGTGGGCCGTTACACACTCCCGCAAGTGCGGACCGAGGTGCCGATGTTCGTGGCGTACGGCGCGAAGGACGATGTCGTGCTGCCGCAGTGGACTGCCGACGGTGTCGAAAAGGCATGCGCCCTGGGTGATTCGGTCGTCGCGCAGGAACAGCCCGAACAAGGTCACGACGTCAGTGACGAAGCGGCCATGCAGTTCCTCGCCGCCGTGTTCGCGGGCCAGTCGGTGCCCAGCACATGCTGACGAGCGGCTCCGAAACGGAGCGAATCACCGAGTACACCCACGACGGCCTGGTGTTCGACGTCCTCGACCAGGGACCTCTCGAAGGCCCGGTCGTGTTGCTGCTGCACGGATTCCCCGAGCGGGCATCGTCGTGGTCCGCAGTGATGGCGATACTCAACGACGCAGGCATGCGGACGATTGCACCGGATCAGCGCGGATACTCGCCACGCGCCCGGCCGCGGCGGCGTCGGGACTATCGCGTCGGTGCACTGGTGGGCGATGCGATCGCTTTGATCGACCGCATCGGAAGGCCGGTTCACGTGGTCGGACACGACTGGGGCGCGAACATCGCGTGGGTCACCGCGGGCCGCCGACCCGACCTGGCGTTGTCGCTGACGGCATTCTCGGTTCCCCACCCCGGCGCGTTCATGACCGGCCTGCTCAGCTCGAAGCAAATACTGCACTCCTGGTACTTCGCGTTCTTCCAACTGCCGATACTGCCCGAGAAATGGATGGCGCGCCCAGGCCAGAGAGCCGAAAAGTGGTACGAGAGAAGCGGTATGACTGCGGACGACCTGGAGCGCACGCGCACGGAGATCGTCGAGTACGGCGCGCTTCCCTTTGCTGTCACCTGGTATCGCGGACTGCCGTTCTCGAACCCGGGCATCGGTCGACTGCGCATCACCGTCCCGACCTCGATGGTGTGGAGTGACGGCGACACCTTCATCACCCGTTCCGCCATCGAGGATGCGCAACGATACGTCGATGCGGCGTACACACTGACGGTCCTGCCCGGCATCTCGCACTGGATTCCGACGCAGGCATCCAGAGCGGCCGCCACCGCAATCCTGACCAACGCCGAACTCGCAGTTATGCAGGGATTCGACACCGATTCGTCTGCATAACTGCGAGTTCGATACGCGGTTGCCGCAGACTTTCGCGTCGACACTGTCGAACAACTCGACGAAGAGCACTCGCGCGCACTCGAATTGGGTGCGCGACTGTTGCGGGATCTGCGAGATGACCCAGAAGAGCCGATCCGAATCTATGCCGACCCGGCCGGGCACCCTTTCTGCATCTTCGTAGGGGGATGAACCCAGCGCACATCCACGCCCCTCGCATGAATTCACGCCCGCTACACGGGGCGTGGATTACCACGAAGGGCGTCAATGCCCGCTACACCCTGCCGATCAGCTCCCCACACTCGGAAACCCGACGCCACACATCTACGCCCCTTATCGGAATCCGCACCCCCTGCACGCGGTGCGGATTCCTGACCGGGGCGTAAATCCCCACACCACGGCCGCAGGCACTCAGCCCAGTTGCACTGTCGCGGTAGCGCGGTGACCGAAGATTCGCTTGCCCTCGAAGGTCGCACCCAGGGAGATGACCGCCGTACGCGTCGCCTCGTCCTTGGACTTGATCTTGCCGGTGAAGACGATCTCGGCGGCCTTGTGGGTGTCCACGGGAATGGGGGTGGTGAAGCGAACGGTGTAGTCCTTCACAGCACCCGGATCGCCGAGCCATTCGCTGATGTAACCGCCGCCGACGCCCATCGTGAGCATTCCGTGCGCCAGCACGTTCTCGAGATCGATCATCTTGGCGAACTTCTCGCTCCAGTGAATCGGGTTCGCGTCGCCGGCAACGCCCGCGTAGTTGACCAGGTCACCACGAGTGAGACTCACTGTGCGCGAAGGAATCTCGTCGCCGACGTTCACCTCGTCGAACTTCTGCTTCGGCTGTCCCCGGTACTCCTCGACGATCAGCGGCTCGTGCTCCTGCGGAGTGGACAGAGTGTCGTGCTCACTCGAATCGGCACCGCTGGTATCGGTCGTCGCACCGAACATCACGATATTGCGAGCTGCCTCGGCGATAGCCGGATCGATCTCACCGGACCGGCCGACGAGCAAGGTGGTGTACGTGGTCTGCACCAGTTCGTTCTTCTGGTTGGACACGACGTTCTTGGTGACCATCATGTCGCGACCCATGACCGTCTTGAACGAGTCGAGCGAAACATCGCACGTCAGTTGGTCGCCGGCGAGGATCGGCTTCTGGAACACCAGCACCTGATCGGTCTGCAGGATCTGGCTCAGGTCGTAACCCTCCGCGATGGACTGGAGAAGCTTCTTCTGCGCAAGAGTGCCGACGAGCGACATGAATGTCAGAGGTGCAACGAGAGCACTGTGCCCCAGCGCGGCCGCGGCGTCGCCGTCCCAGTGCGCGGGGTGGAAGTCCTGGACGGCGCGGGCGTATTCACGAACCTTCTCCCGACCCACCTCGTAGTAGTCCTCGGTGCGGTAGTGATAGCCGACCATGCTCCGAGCATGTTCCGCCGGATCGAATGCTTCCGCGTCGGTTGCTGCCGTACCGGACTCCGCTACCTGCTCTGCCACTGTTGTCCCACCGTCTCGTCCCCTGCTGTTCATCATTACCCGAGAAACCTACCCAACAACGGCGTTCGTTGGCCAGGCCGGAGGGGTCAAGCCGAACGGTGTCGCGGAGCGTCGTGGTATCCCACCATTCCCACCATCGGGGCCTGTCGGTACGGCACTGCGTCGGCGATCGTGGCTCCGCGCGGCCGGTGCCGACGCGAGGCGACGGCATCGACCGCCATCAAAGCGGCACCGTGCGCGGTGAGGGACTCGGGATTCGCGGGTGCAACGACCGGCAGCATGAGATCGCGGCGGAACAGGCGTCGAAGCGACGGGATGTTGGCGCAGCCGCCGACCATCACCAGAGCGTTCACGGCACAGGGCGCGTCGACGATGACGCTGGCGACCCAGTCCTCCAACGACCCGATGCTGCGCTCGAGCACATCGTCGAAAGTATTGCGCCACAACCTCACCGGACCACCGATGAACGGCCCGGCGACCTCCGCCACCCGCAGGCGGGAGAGCTGTTCGCGTGCCGTGCGGGTGGAGACCATCAACTCAGCTCGTGCCTGCTCGGACGCCAGCTCGTCCGCACCGTACGTCGAGAGCAAGTAGCGCGAGATCTGCTCGTCACAGCTGTTGCCACCGAACAGGGTGGTGCGCACCGAAGTGAAGACCGTTCCGGTTGCCGGGTCCGCGACGGACATCGTGGTACCGGATGCGCCGACGTCACAGATCGCCACGGTACGAGCGCCCTCGAGCTGGCCGGTGCCGCGCAGATACCGCAACTGAGCACCGAGTTCCGATGCGACCAGCAGGCGGTCGGCCTCGTACGTGGAGTAGGCGGACGTGCGCGCGCGAGCACCGGGATCGTCGGGCACAGCCAACACGATGTCGGTTCTCTCGACCATCTGATCGCGCGACATGGAGTCCAACAGATCGAGGGCGACCTGCAGGTGGTCGTCGGGATCGAAGGAGTGGACGATGTGGGCCGACCGTACCGACTCGTCGACCGCATCGACGGCGACCCCTCGGGCAGTGGCGGAACCCACCGAAACACCAAGGACTGTTCTCATGTTCCCTCGCCTCGACTGGCTACTCCGACCTGCCGATACTAACCGTCGAACCGTCTTCTGGACAGCATTTATGGCATCTTGGTGAACTTATGGTTTGTTTTGGGAGAGGTAACAAGAAAGAGCAGCGACTTCTGCGTCAGGCGACGTGATCGAAGGGGTCGCGACGGTCGGCAAGCAGCGAACCCCACTCCTCCTGCGCCGACGTCATCGCAGCACAGGCGACACCGTTGGCCGAGTCCATTCCACGCGCGGCCGCGACGATCGAACGAGCCGACTGCACCAGCGACACATCGAATCGAAAGCTGTGGGCCGCCAATTCGGCGAACGCTTCGTCCGGACTGCAGCCACGCAGCGCGATGAGAACACCCACCGCCCTGTCGATGGTCGTGCGGGTCACCGGTTCTGCTGCGGGATTGTCGGTCATCGGATACTCACCGTCTACTGGTCGATCACTCGATGGTAGCGACGCGTGAGCAGAAGTTCAGGTGTGCGAGTCGAATTCACATACCCGTCACGAGAAGGACTTGTCGAAGTATCAAAACCACTCGCTCACAATGGAATCAGCGAATCGATGTCACTCGACCGAATCCTCCGACGGGCCTGCGTCGGCGGTGGGGTCAGCGGTGGTGGGATCGGTGATGGTGGGCTCGGTGGTGGGGGGATCGGTGGTGGGGGGATCGGTGGTGACGGGATCGGTGGTCACCGGAACTTCGGTGGTCGGCTCGGACGGGTCCGTCGACGGAACCTCGGGGTCAGGGTCGGGCTTGACGGTCGGCGATTCTTCACCGCCCGAATCGCCACCATCGGTGTCACCGCCGGTGCCCCCGCCCGGTCCTCCGTCGGCCGGATCTCCCTTTCCCGAATTACCGCCGTTACCCGAATCACCGCCGCTCGACGACACCTCGCTGCCCGGAGTGACGACCTGACCCGTGGGCAATACCTCGCTCCAGGCACCGACCGGGAGCGGCCCGTACACGGGTGACTCGAAGAGCGCCGTCTCGGCCGGTGGACTCGACACTGCACCAACCGAATCGGCGACCACCACCAGCGGCGGAGATCCGGTGGCATTGCTTCTGCTCGACGGCCTCTCGGCGACATCGGTGACGTCAGCGGTGTCGACCACGCTGTTCTGCGTCTGATCGACAGCCGTCAAGGCCCAGACCGTGGCTCCGCTCAGCGCGGCGAGAACCGCAACGCCCAGAGCGATCATTGTCAGTCGCGCGCTGCGTGGGGTGTCGGACGCGTCTGCCTCGGCACGACTTCCGTCACCATCGCCCGGCGCGGAGCCGTCGGATACAGTGTCGCCCCTCCAGACGGCGGGGCCGGTCGCGATACCGATCAGCGCCGCTGCGATTCCCAACGGAACCTCGTCGTTCAACCGCGGATCTCCGGCGTCCAGCACCCCGACATCGCCGACCTGGTGGGCAGCCAAGGCGGCGCGAACTATCCCGCAGAGCGCGATGCTGTCGCAGACCACCGCAGATCCGGCGATGAGCAGGTCGTTCTGGGCCGCCTGCACCCTCATGATTCCGAGCATCGTGGTGACGGCGTCACCGACACCGCCGGGGGCCGCGGCGACGGACACAGTGCGAGCGGAGATGGGCCCGAGTTCGGGCAGGTCGGCCTCGACCAGAACAGCCGACACTTCTTCGACACCGACATGTACGCCGAGCGCTATGGACATGGTCGTCGACTCCCCCGAATCCTATTCGGTCTCAGAGTACACTTCGAGCCCCTAATCGGGGAAACATACTGTTTTCGTCGGTCAGAACTCCATCGCGCTCGCCTCGCTTCGGGCCGCCTCTGCAGCGCGACGCTCGCGCTCGAACAGCAGCCCGAACGTGAATCCGTTCTCTCCCGTGGTCGTCCCCGCCCTCGCACCGAGTGTTCGCAGAATGTCCGCAGCGATCACCGCGTCCTGATGCTCGCCGAGTACTTCCTGAATCGTTTTGAACCGCTTGATGTTCGTCTTCGAGGTTTTCTTGTCCATCACCGGCGCGACCAACTCGGCCGCATATCGAGCTCGCTTCGACGCCTTCCGTGCGCGATGCAACGCCTCGTCGTCGGTGCCGCGCACAGCGGTCCTGGTGCGATCGACGGCCTTCTTCCCGGCCTTGCGCGCGAGTTTGACCAGCAGGCGGTCGCTGACCTCGCCGTCTATCGGCAACCTCCGCGACCACGCCGACACCGTCGTGAGCAGTTCGCGGTAGCGTTCGCCGTCGAGTTCGGTCATCGCCGTCTCGCGATACCTGATCTGCTCGGCCAACAGGTCGTTCTCGATGCGCGACGCCACCGGGCCCAACACGAGTTCGGGCGGCAGTTCACGCAGCGCCGCCGCGAACCGAGCGCGCTGCACCTGCCGATCTCGCACCTCACCGAGAATGCTTGCATACCAAGCCAGTTCGGCATCCAGGTGCGCTGCGGGCTCGTCCTCGAACACGCTCCCGAACACCCGGAGGGTACTGCGGTACCGCCGAATCGCCACCCTCGTGGAGTGGATCGGATCCAACCCTCGGCGCAGGTACACATCTCCCGCGACGATTGCCTGTGCCTGATCGTCGAGGTAGTTCATCAACAGCTCTATCCCGGGTTCGGCCGGTGCCTGACGCACCACCGACAACGCCCGATCCAGCTTCGACGGATGTGCCGACGGCCGCGCCCCCGCAGCGCGGAGCGCCTTGCCTGCCTTCTTCAGGAAGGACTCCGAGCCGGCGGGCCCGAGCTCCACCTCGACCTCCCGCCAGCGCGGACCGGTCGCGCCGCCGATGAGTACCACGGACACCTCGTCGTCGGCGATCTCCGCGACCACGGACCCTTCGGCGTCGGACACCGTGTGGATGGTGCGGTGAGTGGTCAGTGTCGCGACCGCGGACAACTCCCCACCCATCACCGCGCCCCGAAGCACGTCGCTCAGCTCGTCCGGGATTGCATCGTGCCTGCCGCTGCCGAGCGGGAGCCGAATCTCCGTCCGGGCCTTATCCGCCGGGACCTTCGCATGCCAGCCGTTGTCGGAATCCCCGGTGCGACGCCGCACGGTGATTCCGCGGCGCAACAGATCGTGTCCGACGGTATCGAAGTACTCGCTGCTCAGATCGGTCTCGCTCGGAATCAGTGCGCCTCCGTCCGGCACCAGTGAAGCGAGAGTGGGCAACTGGAAATCTGCGTCGACGTCGAACTTGTCTTCGCGCTCGGTCTGAATCGACTCCATGTCGCCCATCCTGCCTCGAGTGTCGGGGCCGGTGTCGTCGGAAACCGCAGACCGGTCAGCGCCGCGGTAAGCCGAGGTCCGGGAACGGAAGATCGAACGGCCGAGTCGATCGCGTCGTGGTCGTCGCACGCGTGGTCGTTGTACGCGTGGTCGTCGTCGCACGCGTCGTGGTCGGCTGCGCGGTGGTGGGACGAGTGGTCGTTGCGGGAGGCACCGCCGTCGTCGGTGCCACGGTCGCCTGGTCGCGGGTGGGCCGCTCGGAGGCCGTCGACTCCTGGGGAGCGGACGGGGCACCGGTCGTGGCCACCGCTCGCCGGGCCGTGGTGCTGCTCGCCGGATCCGTCGTGGTCGGCGTCTCGGACGAGGACGACGTTGCCGACGCACCGACGGGCGCGGAGGGCGTCGCCGTCGTGCTCGCAAGCGGCAGCGAGGATGCGGCGGGCGAACCGTCGGCCGCCGGCACCACCGACTGCGAACGAGCGATCTGCGAGGAGTCCCGCGAGGAATCGACGGACGGCACCGGATCGTCACCACTGCTTCGCGCTGCCGCAGCGACCATGGTTCCGGCCACACACACCGCGACCAGTGCCGCGAGCGCTCCACCGAGATGCCGTGACTTGTTGGCCCTGGTCGTTCGCCTGGACGAGGTGTCGCTGTGTCTCGGGCGTTTCGAGACCACCGCGACGGGGGCGACAGCAGCGACTTCGAACTCGTCGGAGCCACGCTCGACGGCGGGGAACCGATCGGTGAGTGCGTCGCGCGGCGTCGGCGCAGGCCGCAATCCCGCGGTTCGGGCGATTCCAGCGGCACCGCGCGCCGCCAACAGTTCCGGCTGCTCGGGGACGTAGACCGGCATCGACACCGCGTCGAACAGGACCTGCTGGACGATCTGCATGTTGGCGCCGCCACCGACCGCGACAACCGCGTCGATGTGAATGCCCTGCGCGCCGACGGCGTCGAGCACGTCGACGGCCATCGAGACGGCTCGGTGTACGGAATCTCGGACGAGCTCGTCGAGATCGCCACGCCACAGCGATACACGTTCGCCGACGAACGGTCCCAGGATCGACACGCTGCGAAGAAGGGAGAGTTCGTGTTTTCCGTTGCGGACATCGTGAACGAGTTGCCTGCGAGCTTCGACCGTCAACGCCTCCGCTGCCCCGAAAGTCGAGATGAGATGCTCGCACAGCACTCGGTCGCAGTCGTCGCCGCTCAACTCGTCCGTTCGACGCGCCGCGAGAACCCGCCCGCTGTCGATATCCACCACGGACACCGAGGTACCGGACGCGCCGACGTCGAACAGAGCCACACAACGCTCACCTGCCAATACACCCGTCTCGCGCAGCGCGCCCAGCTGGGCACCGAGTTCGGATACGAGCATGACGCCGTCGGACAGATCCTGGTCGTACGCCGTTCTGGGGTCGCTCTCGCGCAACGCGAGCACCGGAAAGTAGCGACCGGACGCGTACTCGGTCGCCAGATCGTGCACCGAGGTGATGACGGTGTCCCAGGGATCGGGGGCGAGGCCGTTGGGTGCGGGTTCCGACACGATCGGCTCGTGCACTTCCAGCACGACACCGGGGTGGCCGTTGTCAGTGATCACACCGCGGAGACCACTCGACCCCAACGAAGCACCGGTAACCGCGGACACTCGAAACCTCGCTCTGGTAGGCCCCAACCCACGTGAGGTCTCCAGAGTAGCGTCACAACCGCACGTTCACCACGTTTCGGTGCGGCGAAACAAACTACACGATCGTCTAGTCGACGCTCGACCGAACGAAATTCAGGTACGCCTTCGATGGCGTCGGCCCGCGCTGACCCTGATACTTCGACCCCACGGCGGCACTGCCGTACGGATTCTCGGACGGCGACGACAGCCGGAACAGACACAGCTGCCCGATCTTCATGCCCGGCCACAGCGTGATCGGCAGATTGGCGACGTTGGACAATTCCAACGTGATGTGGCCGCTGAAGCCCGGATCGATGAAGCCTGCGGTCGAATGCGTCAGTAGACCCAGCCGCCCGAGCGAGCTCTTTCCTTCGAGCCGGCCGGCCAGGTAGTCCGGCAGCGTCGTCAGTTCCAGCGTCGACCCGAGTACGAACTCACCCGGGTGGAGAACGAACGGCTCGCCGGCCGCGGGCTCGACCAACGTCGTCAGCTCGTCCTGCTGCAGCGACGGATCGATGTGGGTGTAGCGAGTGTTGTTGAACACCCGAAAGAGCTTGTCCAGCCGCACATCGACACTCGACGGCTGAACCATCGACGGGTCGAAGGGTTCGATCGCCAAGTTGCCCAGGGTCACTTCGGCACGGATGTCACGGTCGGAGAGCAGCACCTCTGCAGGCTACTGGTCCCCGACCGTCTCCCGCGACACACCCGAGCCCCGATCTCGACGTGTAGCTCGGCAAAAGAAAAGCCGGACAATCTAAAGGCGCAACCTTTCGCATTCGGGCAACTCCTATCAGGAAGACTGACATGACAATTCCATTCGATGTCCCCTCGTACTGGGATCACCGATCCCAATGCCTCGTTCTGGCCACCACTCCTGCTGAGAATCCAGCTTTGTGGGCACAATTCCTGGAAGGCGCAGAAGAAAGCTACATGCGACACGGTGTTACCGCCGCACTCGAAATGTCGACCATTCGTGACGGCGGCACCACTGCACTGTTCTTCGCCGCACTCGACCGAACCGGACACATAGTCGGCGGGGTACGGGTGCAAGGGCCGTATTCCTCGGTCGACCAATCGCACGCACTGATCGAATTCGCCGAATACCCGGAAGGCCGTCGCCACGTGCACACCATGCTCGACGAACGCATCGGCTACGGAGTCGTCGAACTCAAGTCTGCGTGGGTCGCTCAGGACGCACCCCGTGGCCGTGCCGTCACGGCAATGATCGCGGAGTCCCCCGCCTACAGCGCGGCGCTGCTCGGCGCGCGCTACGCCCTGGCCACCGCGGCCTCCCACGTCCGAACTGCATGGCTCGGCACCGGAGCCGTCATCGCCACCCAGATCGCGCCGATCCCCTACCCGGACGATCGCTACCGAACCGAGGTGTTCTGGTGGGACAGAACAACACTCGCCTTCAACGCCGACCTGGCCACCTGGCGCCGGATGCGGCGCAACACGGTCACCCTGCTCGCACACCGCCGCGCAGCCGTCGCACTCCCGGAAGCAGTCGCATGATGAACGATCGAACTACACCCGACCACAGCTGGAAGCCTGTGATATTCGACGAGACGGACGCCACACAGCGCGCCGCCCTCGACGAACTCAGACGCGACCCGACCCTCACATTCCTCGATGAGCGACCGACGCAGAGAATGGGGCTGCAGTCACTTCTGCCCAGCCCTGAGCAGAGTCTCCTCACCGAAAGTGACAGGTGGGTTTTCTTTCCGTGGCGCAAAACGGTGGTTGCGGTTCTCGGACCGAACTCGTTTCGACACCTCAGACTCGACAGAAACAGGAACAAGATAACCCTTGCCGAACAGAATTCCTTGGGAGATCTCACGATAGGAATCATCGGTCTCAGCGTCGGACACTCCATTGCCCACACCCTCGCACTCGAAGGGATATGCGGGACGCTTCGCCTCGCCGATTTCGACGAGATCGAACTGTCCAACCTCAACAGAATTCCGGCCTCCATCCTCGATCTCGGTATCAACAAAGCAGTCGTCGCTGCCCGACGCATTGCCGAAATCGACCCGTATCTACGCGTCGACATCGCCCAGGACGGAATCACCGACGACACCATCGACGAGTTCTTCGACGGACTGGACGTGCTCGTCGAAGAATGCGACTCCCTCGACGTCAAGGTCCGCGCCCGCGAAGCAGCCAGGTCACGGGGCATCCCGGTGCTGATGGAGACCTCCGACCGCGGACTGCTCGACGTCGAACGGTTCGACCTCGAACCCGACCGCCCGGTGTTCCACGGCGTCCTCGGCGAGATCGACTCGACGAGCCTGCAGGGGCTGAGCACCCGCGACAAGATCCCGATCGTGCTCGATCAGCTCGACGCCTCCCTGCTCTCCGCCCGGATGGCCGCCTCGATGGTGGAAGTGGGTGAAACGATCGAGACCTGGCCACAATTGGGCGGCGACGTTCAACTCGGCGGAGCGACCATCGCCGCCGCTGTTCGACGCCTCGGCACCGGAGCGCCACTGCCGTCCGGGCGCATCCGGATCGATCTGGACACCCATCTCGACGCCCTCGCGCCACCGACACCGACGCGTGCAGCGCGGTCGACGATCGACACTCACCACACCTCCGTCGATGCCGACGCGCTGATACTCGACGCGGCCGGCCGGGCACCGTCCGGTGGGAACAGTCAGCCGTGGACGTTCACGCACGACGGACACACCGTGCGGATCGGCGTGGACAGAACGCGAACCTCGACCCTCGACATCGACTTCCGCGGCAGCTGCGTGGCAGTGGGTGCCGCGGCCTTCAATGCGCGGGTGGTGGCCACCGCACAGGGCAGGCTCGCCGGTACGAACATCACCGAGTACGGAGTCGCGATCGCGCTGCGCGAGGGCGGCCCGCACCCCGTCACAGATCGACGCCTGCTCGACGGGGTTCTGACGCGGTGCACCAATCGGAACATGGGCACCGGCGCACCCCTGGACGCGGATATCGCCGACGACATCGCCGCTGCGGCGGAGGCAGAAGGTGGACGGGCCGTACTGCTGACGGCACCCGAATCCATCGCCGAGGCAGCAAATATCCTTGCCGCTGCCGACCGAATCCGGTATCTCACACCGCACCTGCACCGAGACATGTTCTCCGAGTTGCGCTGGCCCGGAGATCTCGATCCCGATCGGGGAATCGAGGTCTCGACGTTGGGAATCGACGACGCGGACCTGTCCAAGCTCGAGATCGTCAAGCGACCGGACGTGATGGAACTCGTGCATGCCTGGGACGCAGGCGCGGCACTGGAGAGCGACGTACGCGATCGAGTGCTGTCGAGTTCGGCACTGGCAGTCGTCGTCGTGCCCGGATCGACGGCCGAGCATTACATCAGAGGAGGATGTGCAATGGAGAACGTATGGGTAACTGCACATTTGCGCGGAATTGCGGTGCAACCCGTTTCCCCCGCGTTCCTCTACGCGCATACCGCGGACGAGCATCGGCAACTGTCGCCGCATCACGCAGAAGTGTTGCGGCAGTTGAATTCCAAGTTCCGGACGCTCTTCGACCTCGCCAGCGCCGACTCCATGGCACTGGTGTTGCGGCTGAGTTGCGCCCCGAAAACCACGATTCACAGCCGCAGACTTCCTGTTTCGGCGTCCGTATCGGGGTAGAGTCCGCCCGAAGACCAGGGGGAACAGTCCTGCACTGCGTCTACTCAGAGGCGGGAGTGGAGTCCTGGAGAGCACACAGACGCTCGAGGTCCTCGTCACCGGCGTCGCAACCCAACTCATGGGAGTCGATGCGGCGACGGTGCGCGAGGCCTACGACTCCGTTCTGCGGCAACTCGTGGACTACCTCGGTATCGACTTCAGCTTCCTTCGGCACAACGATTTCGAGGCCAGAGCCACCAGGCTCACTTCGGAGTGGCCACCACGATTGAGCGTGCCCGATCCCGATCCGTTGGCAGTGGTCTACTTCGACGACGCCGACTCGGTGTTCCGACTGGCCGAAACACTGACCGAACCAGCAGTGTTTCGGCCGGATCCGAAGCAGGAGGACTACCGCCGACGCGTCGAGCAAGGGTCAGGATTCTCCGCGACGTCGATGGCCGTGGTCCCGCTGCTGCACTCCGGCCGCACCACCGGCATCCTCGGCTTCATCAAGATCGGCGATCGAAGTTGGTCCGAGGCGGAACTCAACGCGCTCAAAGCAATTGCTGCACTGCTCTCCCAACTGCAGGCGCGAGTGAGCGCCGAGGAACAACTTCGATTCTCGGCGTTGCACGACGACCTGACGAAACTACCGAACCGCACGGCCTTCGCACAGCATCTCCGAGAGCGACTCGACCCGTCCATGCCGGGCCCCGTCGCAGTGATGCACATCGATCTCGATCGGCTGAAGGCATTGAACGACTTTCTCGGGCACCTTGCCGGAGACCACTACCTCGTGACCATCGCCCAGCGACTACAGAGTTTCGTCGGTGGAACGGCAGGCCTCGCCGCGCGGCTGGGCGGAGACGAATTCGTCGTCGCACTCGCCGGGCCGTGCTCGGCGCGCGTCGCGACACACCACGCCGAGGTGATCGCCGATGCCATGAACGCACCCGTCACCCTCGGAGTCGAACGGATCAGCAGAAGCGCGAGCATCGGAATCGCCTTCGGGATCCCGGGCAAGCACACCGCGGAGTCACTTCTGCGGCAAGCAGATCAGGCCGCCCTGGTGGCCAAACGCGCAGGCGGCCACGACATCGCCCTGTTCACCGAGGAAATGCGCGCCGAGTCCGAGCTTCGCAACGACGTCGAGATTCACCTGCGCGACGCCATCGCGGGCGACTCGTTGACCCTGCACTTCCAGCCCGAGGTGGACCTCGTCACCGGACGCATCACCGCTTTCGAGGCATTGGTTCGATGGCAGCATCCCACCCGCGGGCTGCTCCCTCCGTCCGCCTTCATCCCGGTCGCAGAGGAGACCAACCTCGCCGGTGAACTCGGTCGCTGGGTCCTCGACCGCGCCTGCCGCACGCTCGCCGACTGGCGCCGCGAGATCCCTGACCTCGATATCGCGATGCGCGTGAACATATCCCCCGTCCAACTGGTCACCAACGGCTTCGTCGGTGCCGTCGCACGAGCCCTCACCGAGTTCTCCATAGCCGGGCCCGATCTCTGCCTCGAGATCACCGAAGTGGCAGTGGTGCAGGACCTTTCCCGCACCCGCGTGACACTGCGCGAACTCCGCGAACTCGGCGTGCAAGTGGCCATCGACGACTTCGGCACCGGCTACAGTTCGCTGTCTCACCTCAAGGAACTGCCCGTCGATGCACTCAAGATCGACCGCGCCTTCGTCACCGACCTCGGCGACGAGGACACCGGCGACCTCGCGATCGTGCGGTCCATCCTCGGGCTCGCCCGGGCGTTCGGACTGAACATCATCGCCGAGGGCGTCGAAACGGAGACCGCCAGGAAGACCTTGGTCGAACTGGGCTGCACCCGCGCGCAGGGCTACCTGTTCTCCGAGCCGGTCGCAGCCGACCACGCCCTCGCCCTGCTGCACTGCGTGCGCATCGACATCTGAGCGCCCTGCTAACCTGGACACCCGCACCACACGCCGGTGTAGTTCATTGGTAGAACGCGACCTTCCCAAGGTTGAGAGGCGGGTTCGATTCCCGTCACCGGCTCCACCGAGCGCCCCGCCCGGGGCTGTCTCCGTAGACTCCGCTCCTGTCTGCTCACCCTGCTCGACTCACCGACTGCATCGAGTCACTGCCGCCACTGCTGAAACAAACCGACCACCGCTGAATATCGGTCACTACCTCGTTTTCGACCGTTAGCGCGGCGAATTCAATCATTGT
Organism: Rhodococcus sp. ARC_M12; assembly: GCF_022810385.1. Lineage (NCBI taxonomy): Bacteria > Bacillati > Actinomycetota > Actinomycetes > Mycobacteriales > Nocardiaceae > Rhodococcus > Rhodococcus sp. ARC_M12. Next base: position 80,158 of record NZ_JALGQI010000008.1, read on the forward strand.
ATTCGCAAGAATTCCTGCATTTCAGAAGAGACTTCTGCCGCCCGCTTTGTCGTGCTAGAAATCGAATGTCGACATTTGTTCACCGACATATGACCTGACAGGAATCCCCCCTCATGAAATCACTATCGACAATTGTTGCGGTCGCGCTGACCACGATGGCCGTGGTCGTCTCGTCGGCGACCGCCGCCCCCGCCCTCGCCGCACCTGCGAGAACCCAAGGCGGAGCAGGAACCCTGCTGTGGGAAGATCAGTTCAACGGATACGGCGGACCCGACCCCGCCAAGTGGGGCTTTCAGACCGGCCGCTGGGGCGCGAGTTCCGGTGAGCAACAGTACTATACGGATTCCTGGAACAACGCCAACCAGTTCAACGGTTCACTGAACATCACCGCACGGCGGGAGAATCCGCCGGACCGCAAGCGAGCACCGTACAACTTCACCAGCGCCCGCGTGGTCAGCATGTACAAGCAATCGGTGACGCCGCCGGTGCGCATCGAAGCATCGATCAAGATGCCGAGCGCCCAAGGTTTGCTGCCCGCATTCTGGACCCTCGGCCTACAACCCGGTGGCGAATATTCTTGGCCCAGCCAAGGGGAAGTGGATATCGTCGAAATTCCCGGACTGAACGGGCCGTCATTCAATTTGCACGGCCCCTCGAAGTGGAACCCCAATCAAGATGTGAAAGCCGGCGGTGGCATGAATCCCGTCAACAACGGATTTCACACGTACCGAATCGACTGGCTACCCAATAGCATCACCTGGTTTGTCGACGGAATAGCTCGATACTCCTTGACCCAGGCTCAGTACGAGGCAAAAGGCGGGAACTGGAGGGCATTCTCGGGTGCTTGGCCGCATTACATCCTGTTCAACGTCGCCGTGGGCAACAACTGGACCGGCAAGACACTGAACAGCACGCCCTATCCGCAGACCATGAGTGTCGACTGGCTACGCGTGAGTCGGCTCTGACCTGCACAGCAGCCTGTTCATCCGCGCGGGGCTCAGCCACCACGGCTGAGCTCCGTTCGGTGTGCGCATTCGACTCGGTTTCGGCGGTAGAACAATTCTTGTGACTTTTATCAGCAATGACGTTTACTCGTAGGGACATTCCACAGTTCGAGGAATATCGTCATGCCATGCGTGGACCGCGACGAAGTCTGATAGCCCTCGTCATCGTCGCTGCCGCGACTGTGCTCCCGCCGGCCGCACAGGCATCGCCCCTGATGCCCATCGCCGCTGCCCCCGAGCAACCCGATCACGCCGATGCCATCCGCTATGCAGGAGCCAATCGCGACGCAGCACCTCCCGGAGCCAACGACATGGACTGCAAGCCCACGGCAGCCCATCCGAATCCCGTTGTCCTCGTGCACGGAACCGACTCCACCGCGTACTCCGACTGGGCCGGTTTCGCGCCGATCCTGAAGGCAGCCGGCTTCTGCGTCTTCGCCATCAACTACGGCACGTCGCCGGACGGAGAGTCCAACGGCTACGGTGTCATCGAAGACAGTGCAGCACAGCTGAAGTCGATGACGGTCTCGATTCTCCGAGCGACCGGTGCCGCCGCGGTGGACCTGGTCGGCTACTCGCAGGGTGCCGCAGTTGCCCGGTACTTCGTCAACAGGCTCGGCGGTGCCTACGCCGTCGACCGCTGGGTGGGAATAGCGAGCCCGACGTACGGCGGCACCATGTACGGAGTCGCGCCCGTCGTGCAGGCGGTGCCCGGTGCAACCACGGTGGTGGCCGGCGAATTCGGGCCGGGCCTGGCGCAGTTGATGGCCGGATCCGACTTCCTCGACCGCCTCAATGCGGGCGGCGACACCGTCCCGGGAGTGGAATACACGTCCATCGCCACCCGAGTCGACGAAGTGATTCAGCCGTACACCAATGCGCTGCTTCGTGATCCGGGGGCACACAACATCGTGGTGCAGGACGTGTGCCCCGACACCGAGGTCGCGCACTTCACGTTCACCTATGACCCCACCGCACTGCGCTTGGCGCTCAACGCCCTCGATCCGGTGAACGCCAGCCCTCCGAACTGCGTTCCCGTTCCACTCGGGGCGGGGATCCTCGACGTCGTCCTCGCCAGCCATTGATCCTGTCAGGACAGCAGCTGATGGGCTCTGAGTCCGACGTACAGTTCTGCAGCCTGCGCGGGGTCACGAAAGTCGCGGCCAGTGAGTTCGGCGATTCGACGCAGCCGATACAACACCGTGTTGCGGTGATAGTGCAGCGATTCGGCGGCAGCGCGCGTGGAACCGCCGCACGAGAACCAGGCGTCCAGTGTCGCCAGCAAACTCTGCCGTTCCGCACGCGGCAACCCCAGCAGATCACCGAGTATCTGACGCGAGGCGATGCGGCCCGAATTCGGATCACGCACCAGCAGTAGCGGCACCGGCACGGAGTCGTAGCGCACCGGAGCCGACGGCGCGATCTCGGCCGAGGTACACGACCTTGCCAACCGCGCCTGTCCCACGGCGTCACCGATGCCCGACGGTGACCGAAAGACCGAGCTCACCCCCACCCGTCCGGGACACAGCTCGCTCAGCGCAACCAGCGCGGCATCGATCGCTGATTCCGTTGCGGCACAGATCAGTCCGACGCTGCCGTCCACCTCCGCATCCCACACCGATTCGGCTCCCGCGGTGCGCAGGCGGGCGATCAGCCCGTCGACCCCCACCGCCGCGGTCAACGGCTCCTGGGAGATCACCGCGAAGTAGCCGTGGTCGGGAATTCGGAACGTCCGCAAGGCATCCGCCGCCGCGGTGGGATTGGCCGAGTGATCAGCGAACAGTACGCGGATGAGACGTCCACGCGCTTCGGCACTTTCGCGCGCACGCATGTCGGCACTCTCCCGATAGGCCTCCGCAGCCTCGTCGGAATACACGTCGACCAGCGCCCAGACCTCAGCGGCCATGTCGAGCAGCGCGTGACTTGCCCGGCCGTCCGAACGCTCCATCAACTCGTCCCAGACCAACCTGCCGCCGAGCCGAAACGCGTGCAGCAGAGCTGCCAACGGCACCCCCTGCTCGGCCTTGAGTCGGCCCGCGTCCCGCGCCGCCTCGAGCCGCATGGGTGCCCGACCGGACAGCTTGCCCAACATCGACGCCAGATTGTTCCGCGACGCGTCGTGGAGCTGCTCGGTGGTGAGCAGAGTCGACTCGAGGTAAGCGTGCTCGGCCCCCAGGATCCGTCGTACCAATTCGGTCGCGAGATCGTCGACGCCGTCGAGCATCGTCGCGGCCAGATCTGTCGGTGACGGATGCAGGTCGAACTCGGTCGCGGACATGACCGAACTCTAGACCCACCCGTGTAAGCCACGCCACAACAAAACTGTGCGACGGCACAAACCGTCGTGCCCGATTGAGGCCCGTGGCCCATAGCGCGCCGAGTCGAGGTGAGACCACAATCACAGTGGAACCCGTGTATCCGAACGACGAGTGGAGCCGAGAAGTTGACCAGCGACGTGACCCCACACCTGCAGCCCGTACCGACGAGCGGACCGAGCCCACTCGAGGCAGTCGACGCCGCACTCGCCGATCTCTCTCGCGGCGAGGAGACCTGGGGAGGCCTCACGCTGGCCGAACGGCGGGCGCTCCTCGAACGCGTGCACGCGCTGACCTCGACTCACGCGCAGGAGTGGGTCACGGCGGCAACGTCGATCAAGAAGCTCGACGCCTCCTCCAGCCTCGTCGGAGAGGAATGGCTGTCCGGTCCCTACTCGTTCCTGAACGGGCTCGGCACCGTCGCGCACACGCTCGCAGCGCTGGAGGCAGGCAAGAGTCCACTGGCGGACGCGAAGTTCGGGACCGCACCCGGCGGGCGCACGACGGTATCGGTGCTCCCGCTCAACATCTTCGAGCGACTGCTGCTCAACGGATTCACCGCCGAGGTGTGGATGAAGCCCGGAATCGACCGTGCGACCGCACAGCGCTCCGCAGGCCTCGGTCAACTCGACCCCACCCGCACCGCAGGCGTCGGAGTGGTGCTCGGCGCAGGCAACATCACCTCGATCGCACCGCTGGACGCGCTGTACGAGCTGATGGCGTTCAACCGGGTGGTCGCACTCAAGCTCAACCCCATCATGGATCCGCTGCTACCGGTGTTCGAGAAGGTGCTCGCACCGCTCGTCGAGATCGGCGCACTGCGCCTGCTGACCGGCGGAGCCGACGTCGGCACGTACTTGGTACAGCACGATCGAGTCGACCACGTCCACATGACCGGCAGTTCCATCACGCACGACGCCATCGTCTTCGGACCCGGCCCGGACGGCGCAGCCCGCAAGGCAGCCAACGAACCGATCCTCACCAAGGACATCTCCAGTGAACTCGGCGGTGTCTCGCCCACCATCGTGCTACCCGGTGAGTGGAGCCGTGCCGACATCGAATTCCAGGCCGAGCACATCGCCACCCAGCGCCTGCACAACAGTGGATACAACTGTGTCGCTTCGCAGGTCGTCGTGCTGTCCTCGGAATGGAAGCAGCGCGACGAGTTCGTCGCCGCCCTGCGCGCCGCCCTCGACCGTGCCCCGGCACGACCGCCCTACTACCCGGGCAGCGACAAGCGGGTGTCCGACGCCACCGCCACCTACCCGTCGGCCGAACGCCTGGGCGACCATGGTGGCCGCGTTCTCATCACCGATCTGAACCCCGGTGAGTACGCACCGCTGCTCCAGACCGAGTACTTCGCACCGGTCATGGGTGTGATCGAATTGCCCTACAGCGGAGCAGCATTCGCAGCAAAGGCGGCACAGGCGGCGAACGAGGAGTTCACCGGCACGCTCGGCATCAACATCATCGGAACCCCCAGCACCATCAAGGAACTCGGCGTGAAGTTCGACGCCATGCTCGCCGACCTGCACTACGGCACCATCGCCGTCAACGCCTGGACGGCCATCGGATTCCTCACCGCAGCCGCCACCTGGGGCGCATTCCCCGGCCACACCATCGACGACGTGCAGAGCGGAATCGGCATCGTGCACAACGCCCTCCTGATAGACGGGGCGGAGCGAACCGTGGTGCGCGGGCCCTTCCGGCCACTGCCGCGATCGCTGGTCAACGGTGAACTGTCCATCTCGCCGAAGCCGCCGTGGTTCGTCACCAACAAGACCGCAGCATCGACCGGCAAGCTGCTCACCGCATTTGCCGGCGCACCGTCCTGGTCCAAGCTGCCGGCGATCTTCGCCTCCGCCCTGCGCGGCTGACCCTCTGCGACCACACCGACCGAAGGACAACGATGAGCTCTCAGCGCAAGACGGCCGACTACATAGTGGTGGGCGCAGGTTCGGCAGGTGCCGTGGTGGCCAACCGCCTCAGTGCAGACCCCCGCAACGAAGTGATCCTCCTCGAGGCCGGCCCCGAGGACAAGAACAAGTTCGCTCATATCCCCGCTGCTTTCTCGAAACTCTTTCGCAGCGAAGTCGATTGGGACTACCTCACCGAACCGCAGCCGGAACTGCGTGATCGCAGCATCTACTGGCCACGCGGCAAGATGCTCGGTGGTTCGTCGTCGATGAACGCCATGATGTGGGTACGCGGCTTCGCCGCCGATTACGACGATTGGGCGGCTAAGTCCGACGACTCGTGGGCGTTCCGCAACCTCGTCGGATACTTCCGCAAGATCGAGAACATCGAGGGCACAACAGCACTCGACGCGGGAACCGACGGACCACTCATCGTCTCTCACCAGCGCAGCCCCCGCGACCTGACGTCCTCGTTCCTCGACGGCGTCGAAGAAGCTGGCTACCCGCTGGAGACCGCCAACCTGCCCGAGCCCAAGGGCTTCACCCGCACGATGGTCAACCAGAAGCGCGGAGCACGGTGGAGCACGGCCGATGCGTACCTGCGACCGGCGAAGAAGCGCAAGAACCTCACCGTCCTCACCGAGGCGCAGGCCACTCGCGTTCTCTTCGAGGGCACTGCCGCAGTCGGCGTCGAATACACGTCCGGTGGCGAGGTACTCACCGTGCGCGCGCACAAGGAAGTGATCCTCTCCGGCGGAGCCATCAACACCCCGCAGCTGCTCATGCTCTCGGGCATCGGCGACCAGGAACAGCTGAAGTCGCACGGCATCTCCGTGCAGCACCACTCACCGGGTGTCGGGCAGAACCTGCTCGACCACCTGGCCGCCCTCATCGGCTGGAAAACCGAGAGGGACTCCCTCTTCCACGCCGAGAAGATCCCCGAGCTGGTCAACTACCTCACGCGCCGTCGCGGCATGCTCACCTCGAACGTCGCCGAGGCGTACGGATTCATCAAGAGCCGAGAAGACCTCGCCCTGCCCGACGTGGAACTCATCTTCGGACCGGCACCGTTCTTCGACGAGGGACTCGTCGGCCAGGATTCGCACGCCGCCGTCATCGGCGCGGTACTCGTCAAACCCGAGAGCCGAGGCGAGATCACCCTCCGCTCGGCCGACCCCCTGGCCAAGCCCATCGTCGAACCCCGCTACCTCAGCGACCCCGGCGGACTCGATCGCCGCGCCATGATCGAAGGGCTACGGGCCTGCGTTGCAATCTCCGAAACCCCATCGATGAAGGGCGAGCTGGGCGACATCGTCCGCCCCAGGGTGGCGTCGAACATCTCCCCGGCGGACCTGCTCACCGAGGCCCTGGAGCAGAACGCCCACACTCTGTATCACCCCGTGGGCACTGCCCGGATGGGCAACGACGCCGACAGTGTGGTCGACTCCGAACTACGCGTGCGGGGCGTCGACCGCCTTCGCGTCGCCGACGCATCGATCATGCCGAGCATCATCCGCGGGCACACTCACGCACCGTCGGTGGTGATCGGCGAACGGGCGGCGGACCTGATCCTTCGTTGACCTCGAGTGAACCTTCGGAAAATTTCCGGTTTGGTAGTCCGGTTTGTCGGGTAACAGGTGGGCACGCTCCCTTGCAGGGGATCGAGATGAAACCCATCCGCTCGGCAAGCAGCGCCGAATGACCCACAACGCTCGAGAGACGAGCACGGAAGGTTGACCGACATGTTCACAGTTCGTAAAGCTTTGGCCGCCACCGCAATCGGTGCACTCACCATCGTCCCGCTTGCCGCATGCTCCAGCGACGAAGCGTCCGACACCACCGACGCAGCCACCTCCTCGGCGTCGTCGGCCATGGAGACCACCGAGAGCATGCCCGAGCCCGCAGCCGAGGTCGACGACCTCAGCAACGGTGTCGACACCGCAGTTGCTCTCGATCCCGGCTTCACCGGCGCACTGACCACCCTCGGCCTCACGCCGGGTGTCGTCGGAACCGCGACCCTTGCAGACGGATCCATCCGCTTCCCGATCACCGGCGGAGACGTCAAGTACTGGGAGCCCGGCACCGTCGACCCCTACGTCCAGGGCGAGATCATGCACGAAGGCAGCGGCTTGTCGCTGACCGCAGGCGAGACCGTCGTCGAGCTCATCAACTTCGACATCGATCCCGGCACTTCGCTTCTCACCGGCGACGTCATGGTCAACGGTGAAGAAGCAGCTGCCGACGCAGTCCTGTTCGATCTCGACGGCCGCACCCTGCAGCCGCTCGCTACCGGACCCGACAACACCGCAATTCTGCAGGGCACCGAGGTGAAGATCTCGGAGACCGCCGCAGAACTGCTCAACAGCACCTTCAACACCGATGCTGTGACCCCGGGACTGCTCGTGGGCGTTGCTACCATCACGGTCAGCACTGCCTAATCATCTCCTGAACGCCCGTGCGCGAGACGCCGCCGTGAAAGACGGTGGCCCTCGCGCACGGGTGTTTGCGTCGGCACGGTCAGGAGCCTCGAATGAGAGCGTTCACGAAGATCTACGGCGGGCACCCGCTGCACGCGGTCGGTCTGCTGCTGTCGTTCGCGCTGGTGGGCTACGTCGTCACTCTCGCGGGGCCGCAGAGTCTGTGGAACAGCGACATCTGGTGGAAGTCCATACTCGTGTGGTTCTTCGGATCGGTACTGCTGCACGACGCCGTACTCTTCCCGCTCTACTCGCTGGCCGATCGCGTGATCACCGGTATCCCACGCCGAACCCTGGCCGTGTCACCGGTGAATTTCGTTCGGGTCCCCGCCCTCGGAACCGCACTGACGTTTCTGATGTTCTTCCCCGGGATACTCTCGCAGGGTGCGGAGTCCTACCGCGCCGCAACCGGTTCGACGCAGGAGCCATTCCTCGGACGTTGGCTCGCGTTGACCGCTGCGTTGTTCATCGTGAGCGCAATCGCTTACTTCATTCGATTGATCCTCGTACGGAGCCGAGCATGAGCGTCACCGCAGACACACTCTTTCACCGCGCAGCAGCCGGACTACCCTGCTGGATAGGCGATTCCGACGGCAGCAGGCAGAAGCTCCCCACCGCCCGCTGGATGGGTGGCAGCGCCTCGTCCGCGGAGGATCGCCGCGCCGATCACGCCATGCTCAGCCGATGCACCGGCTCCACCATCGATCTCGGCTGCGGGCCCGGGCGCCTCACCGAAGCGCTTGCCCGACGCGGTGTTTCGGCACTCGGCGTCGACACCTCCAAAGCCGCTGTCGACCTGACCATCGGCCGCGGCGGCAATGCCGTGCTCCGCGACCTCTTCGAGCCGCTGCCCGACACCGGCAACTGGTCATGTGTCCTGCTTGCGGACGGCAACATCGGCATCGGCGGCGACCCGGTGCGACTGCTCCGCCGCGCGGCGGACCTGCTGGCACCGCACGGAGCGGTCATCGCCGAGGTGGATGCGCCGAGCGACACCGGAATCCGTCATCGCACCGTTCGCTGGGAAACCGACACCATGGTCGGCGACTGGTTCGCCTGGTCGAGCGTCAGCGCCGACGCCACCGCGGATCTCGCCAATGCCGCAGGCCTTCGCGTGGTGGACGTGGCACCGATCGACGGGCGCTGGTTCGCTCAGATGACGCTGGCTCCGCTCACCAGTTCGTGAACAGCAGATGATTGATCGCCAATGCGCCGATCACCTGCAGTGCCAACCAGAACCGATGCGTCCGGATCGGCAACACAGCAGGCGCGATCAGCATCCACATGGCGAAGGGCAACCAGATTCGTTCGGTCTCCGCTTTGCTCAGCTGGCTCAGGTCCGCCATCACCACCGCCGCGATAGCGCCGATCACCAGCAGGTTGATCGGCTCCACCCTGGTGAGGATCCGCGGAAACGCAGCGGGCACAGCAACACCCAACGCACAGAACAGAGCTGCGAAGTTCGCCCAACCCCAGTACTCGAAGGGGCGATCGGTTGCGATGCCCTGGTAGTAGCGCTCCTGCACCAGCAAGTAGCCGTCGTACCACCAGAATCCGTACGCGGTGAAGATGGCGGCGACGATCAGGGCTCCGATCAGCGCACCGACGAACGGCAGAATCTTCCGCCCGGCGATCAGCACTGCGACGGCAGGCAGGCCCATCAACACCAGCCCGTAGTTGAGATAGACGCCGAACCCGAGCAGCACTCCCGCGCCGATCGAGGCGGGCCACTGGTACCGCTTCGTGGAGATCGCCAACAACGCGATACCCCACGCGGCGACGCCGGCATAGAACGCATCGGCCGAGACGGCGATCCAAATCGCCGCGGGAGCGATCGCCACGAACGGCGCTGCCCGCCGGGCCATGGTCTCGTCGCCGAGCACGCGGAGCGTGAGGACCACCGCCACTGCGGCACTCGTACCGACCAGCACGCACAGCGTCGCCGCCCAAGCTCCGCCACCGAGCCCCAGACGGTCGAGCCAGACGAACGTCAGCAACGCGCCGGGCGGATGTCCCGACACGTGTGTGGTCCACGAATCCGCCTGGTAGTCCAGGATTCGCTCGGAGAACCCGCGCAGTGTTGCCGGAATGTCGGTGATGCCGGGCACTTCGTGCAAGTACTCGTCCGTCGACGCCAGCCGGTCCACGAAGCCGCGCTTCCAGCCGTCCACCATCGCCAGCGCCATCGTCCAGGCCGCCGACGCAGCCCACACGACGACGAGCAACCGTGTCCACGACAGGCGTCGTGCCAGCGTCGGCCCCCACAGCACTGTGGCCACCGCGATGAGGACGGCGAACGGCGTTCCCCATCCCACATGAATCTCGCGGAAGCCGAACAGCGGTGCCGCATCGGCGAAGTCGCGCACCTGCTGCGGGGTTCGGTTGATGATGGGGGTGACGAGTTCGTTCCCCAGATACGGAACGATGAACGCGACCACGACCAGCGCGACGGCCAACGTGCCTGCGACGGCTTCTCTCCAGTAGCGGATAGTCTTTTCTCCCTGCGGACTTGAACGAAAACACGATCTCGGACCAGCATATCGACCGACGGTGATGGAGGATGAGCAGATGAACAACGACGCGACGGGGCGGGCCGAGATAGCCGTCATCGGCGGCAGCGGCTTCTATTCGTTCTTTGCCGACGACGCCGAGGAGATAGTGCTCGAGACCCCCTACGGTGCGCCGAGCGCTCCGATCACGTTGGGCGAGGTCGAAGGTCGCCGCGTGGCGTTTCTGCCCAGACACGGCCGACAGCACGAGTACTCCCCACACACGTTGCCCTATCGCGCCAACATGTGGGCGCTGCGGATGCTCGGAGTCGGCCGGGTGTTCGCACCGTGCGCGGTCGGATCTTTGGTACCGGAGTACGGCCCGGGCACCGTCGTGATTCCCGATCAACTCGTCGACCGAACCTCCGGGCGCGCACAGACCTACTTCGACCAGGGCGGCGTTCACGTCGAATTCGCCGACCCGTACTGCCCGACGCTCCGGAAGTCCGCGGTCCAGGACACCGCTGTCGACGGCGGCGTCATGGTCGTCGTCGAAGGCCCCCGGTTCTCCACCCGCGCCGAAAGCCAGTGGTTCGCCCGCCAGGGTTGGACACTGGTGAACATGACCGGCCATCCCGAAGCCGTCCTGGCTCGCGAACTCGAACTCTGCTACGCACCGATCGCGTTGGTGACCGACCTCGACGCCGGCATCGAATCCGGCCAGGGCGTCAAGGCGGTGGACGTGTTCGCCGAATTCCAGAAGAACATCGAGCCGCTCAAGGCGTTGGTGCGCGCGGCCATCTCCGACGCTCCCACCGACGACTGTCCCACGTGCCGCGTGCACACCGGGATCGACCTACCGATCGAACTGCCATGACGCGGGTACTGCTCACCGGCGCAGCCGGATTCATCGGCGGCCACATTCTCGACGCGGCAGCCGGCTCCGGACACGAGTTGGTCGCCGTCGACGCCATGCTGGAATCTGCGCACGGTCCGGGAGCGCGAGCCGACGGGATCACCGATCTCGATGTGCGCGACAAGGATGCACTGGTCGAGATACTGCGCGGGATCGACGTCGTGTGCCATCAGGCAGCCGTCGTCGGAGCAGGCGTCGACGCCGCAGATGCTCCGGCCTACGCCAGCCACAACGACTACGGGACGGCAGTGCTGCTCGCGGCGATGTACGAGGCAGGCTGTTCCCGACTGGTTCTCGCGTCCTCAATGGTGGTCTACGGCGAGGGGCGGTACCTCAATTCCTCGGGCGAGACCGTGGTTCCGCCGCCCCGCACCCGCGCCGATCTCGACGCCGGCCTGTTCGACAATCGCGATCCGAAATCCGGTGAGCCCCTCGATTGGCTTCTGGTGGAGGAAGATTCGCTACTCGAACCCAGGAGCATCTACGCGGCGAGCAAACTGGCACAGGAGAACTACGCCTCCGCGTGGGCGATCGCCACGGGTGGATCGGTGGTCGCACTGCGCTACCACAATGTGTACGGGCCACACATGCCGCGCAATACTCCGTATTCCGGTGTGGCGGCAATGTTTCGCTCGTCATTGGAACGCGGCCAGGCACCGACGGTGTACGAGGACGGCAAGCAGGCCCGCGATTTCGTCCACGTGCACGACGTGGCAGCCGCCAACATCGCGTCGATCGAGGCCGAGCTCGACGGCTTCACCGCCCTCAATGTCTGCTCGGGACAACCGATCACCATCGGCGAGGTGGCGACCGTCCTCGCCGACGCGCGCGGCGGGCCGACGCCCGAGATCACCGGGCAGTACCGAGCGGGCGACGTTCGGCACATCGTCGCCAGTTCCCGCCGGGCCGAAGAGACCCTGGGATTCCGCGCGAAGATCATGCCGATCGACGGACTCACCGCATTCGCCGACGCACCTCTGCGCGACGCCGAGGGAACCGGGCCGCCCCGTGTCTGACTCACCATCGGTCACCGTGATCGTGCCGTGCATGAACGAGGCCGAATCACTTCCGGCAGTACTCGATTCGGTGCCGCCGGGCTATTCGATCATCGTGGTGGACAACAACTCCACCGACGCCACCGCCGCCGTGGCCGCTGCTCACGGGGCCACCGTGGTCTCCGAATCCGTGCCCGGATACGGGGCAGCCGTACACGCAGGCGTCCTCGCAGCCCGTACCGACATCGTCTGTGTCCTCGACGGTGACGGCTCGATGGATCCGCGTGATCTGCCGACGCTCGTGGCGGCCCTGGAGCATGCGGACCTCGCGGTCGGCCGTCGCCGACCCGTGAAGGGAAGCTCGCCGCTGCACGCCAAGATCGGCAATGCCGTTCTGTCACTGCGACTTCGGACCAAATACAAGTTGCCCGTACACGACCTCGGAGCCATCCGGGCAGTCCGACGTCAAGCACTGCTCGACCTGGATGTGACCGATCGACGCTCGGGCTATCCGCTGCAGCTACTGGTCCTGGCAGCCGGTGCTGGATGGACGGTCGTCGAACACGACGTGGTCTACCGTCCACGGACCGCCGGCACATCGAAGGTCTCGGGCTCGATCAAGGGGACGATCGTCGCCGTTCGCGATTTCTGGAAGGTGCTCTCGTGATCGTCACTGCGCTCGTCGTGGCCAAAGCGCCCGTTCCCGGGCTCGCCAAGACGCGCCTCGCCGCCACGATCGGTGACGCCGCCGCGGCCGAACTGGCCGCGGCCTCGCTGCTGGACACCCTCGATGCCGTCCGGGCCGCCGAGGTCGATCACCGCGTCGTGGCCCTCACCGGAAATCTCGCCGACGCGGCCCGTGCCGACGAACTGACCCGCGCTCTGGCGTCGTTCACGGTGATCGCGCAGCGCGGCGACGGTTTGGGAGAACGGCTGGCCAACGCACACGCCGACGCGGCGACCACCGGAGCCGTACTTCAGATCGGCATGGACACCCCACAGGTCACGGCGCAACTGCTGACCGATGCGGCCGCGCAACTCGAGAGCACCGACGTGCTGGGTTCGGCCGAGGACGGCGGCTGGTGGGCGCTGGGTCTACGCGACCCTGCCCTGGCGCGGGCCCTGATCGACGTACCCATGTCCGCTCCGTCCACGGGTACCGCCACACTCGACGCCTTGTCCACCGCCGGTGCGTCGATCACGATGCTCCGCGAATTGCGTGACGTCGATTTCGAGGCCGATCTCGACCCCGTGTGCCGCGTATGCCCACCCGCCGGTCGATTTCGCATTGCTGTGGAAAGAATGCGATCGAAACGGGATTCCGAGTCCGTTCTTTGAGGTCTGTTTCCGGAGAAATCGGCTCAGCGACCGAACCTCCACAACCGTTGTGGAACAGCACCTTCGACCCGCCTGAATTGTCGGACCGAAAACGACCATTATCGAATCGCAACAAAGCCGAATTACCGTTTCACGGCTATTTCACAGACACAGGTGCTAGAAAGTGTGACATGACCGGGTTGCTGATAGGCGTAGCCGTGTGGATGGTTTGCGCGGCAGTCGTCGCCACAACCCTCGGCCGCGTCGCGCGCCGAGGCGATTCCGAGGAGCTGGGATCGACCCTCGACTGGGATGTCGACGCCCTCGATCAGGCAGTCCACCACGAGAACTGACGGTGTTCAGTCGACCTTTTCGACGATCTCGGTCAGGATCCGTGCCGCCGCGGCCAGTGTTTCCCGCTGCTGCGGACTCAAGTCGTCCAGCTGCGCCGCGAGCGCGATCTCGCGGGCGGCAACCTCTTCCTTGGCGGCCGCCGCCCCCGCATCGGTCAGTTGCAGGACCACCTGCCTGCCGTCCGTCGGATGTGCGAGCCTGTCCAGCAGACCCGACTCGACCAGAGCGTGCGTGGACCTCGAGACCGACGGCGGCTTGATTCGCTCCCGGGCGGCCAACTCGCCCGTCGTCATCGGTCCCTCGCGCAGCAGTGTCGTCAGAATCGACAGGTGAGCGACGGGCAGCCTGTCGCTGGAATGTCGCAGACGAAGCCTCCGATTCAGCCGCATCGCACTGACGGACAGATCCCTCGCCAGCCGGGAATCGGGTAGATCACTCACGCTGTCCAGATTACGACACCGAGGTGCATTTGCCCGATTCCGCAAAACAGCCGATGCGCCGATTCAAGCCCGCTCGAACAAACCGCTGGTATGGTTCCATCGGTTACCGGGGAGTGGAATCGAAATCGGGGAGAACGTCGTGAGTCGCGTGGGTTCCAGAGTATTGACCGTTGCCACCGTGGCCGTTGCAGCATCCTTGCTGGTCACAGCGCCCAACGCGCTCGCCAATCCCAATGCGGTCAATCCCATCGCCGGGCTGAACGGCACGTTCGGGCTGCCGCAGCTGCACGGTCGAGCCCAGGCCGTCGCGCAGGTAACCGGGATGTCGAGTCCCAACAACACGCAGAACGTCAACATGATCGGCACCGATCTCGGCATCATGTGGGACAACGGCCGCGGCGAAGTGTTGACGGCATTCGGCGACACCGCCGGACTCGGCGTACCCAACCTGCTGCAGGGCAGCCTCTGGTCGTGGCGAAGCAACGCCATCGTGCGCAGCAACGACCGCAACCTCGCCGACGGCATGAACTTCGACAGCGTCGTCCTCGACCCTCTCGGCCAGACCAAAGAGGTCGTCCCCAGCCCCAAGATCCCGTTCGTGGAGATCAGCAGGATTCCGACGGCCGGGGTGGCCGTCGGCGACAGTCAGTACCTGAACCTGATGTCGGTGAAGAACTGGGGCCCCGCCGGAACCTGGGAAACCAATTTCTCCGGCTTGGCGGTCTCCAACGACAACGGGGAGAACTGGGCAGCACTGCCCGACACTCAGCGCCCCAGCGTCGGCGGCGACCGCAACTTTCAGCAGAGCGCCTATCTGAAGGACGGCGGATACGTCTACCAGTACGGCACTCCGCCCGGCCGCTTCAACCTCGGCCACATCGCTCGCGTCAAGGAACAGGACATCGCGAAGCTCGGAGAATACGAGTACTGGACCGGCCAGGACTGGAAGAAGGGCGACCCGGCAGCGGCAGCGCCCATCGTCGACGGCGTCGGCGAGCTCTCCGTCGCGTACAACGCCACTCTCGGGCAGTACCTGATGGTGACCACCGACAACGCCAACTCGATCGTGCTGCGGCGCTCGCCCTCGCCGGTCGGGCCGTGGAGCCCGCCGGAGGTTCTGGTCGATACTCGCGAGGTCAGCTCGATCTACGCGCCGTACATCCACCCGTACTCGACCGGACGCGATCTGTACTTCCTGGCGACGGTGTATCAGAACTACAACGTGTTGCTGCTGCGCGCGACGCTGTAACAGCTCCCACTAGGCTTCCCGAGGTGGACGCCGCAGACTGGGATCGCAAGTACGAAGGCCGACGACTCGTCTACGGCGAGGCACCGAACGCGACGTTGGTCGAGGTCGCGACAACGCTGAAACGCGGTCGCGCACTGGATCTCGCGTCGGGCCAGGGTCGAAACGCCATCTGGTTGGCAACCCGTGGCTGGACCGTCGACGCGGTCGATTTCTCCTCGGTGGCCTCGACGAGGGCGAATGACGTGGCGGCTTCGGCACCGCGGTCGGTGCGCGATCGCTTGACCTGGGTCCACGCCGATGTGACGCAGTTGTCACCATCGCCGAACTATGACCTGGTTCTCATGTTCTACCTCCATCTGCCGCCGGACGCGCGTCGCGCGGCGGTCACGACGGCGGTGTCAGCGTTGAAACCTGATGGAATCCTCATGATTCTCGGACACCACTCCGCAAACATCGAGTCCGGCACCGGGGGCCCACAGGAACCCGAAATCCTCTACACGCCAGAGGATTTGGCGTCGGACATCGGTTCTCGGCTGACCATCCTCACCGCCGAGAACCGCTACCGCGACGTGACCGGCGGCACAGCCGTCGACGCTCTATTACTCGCGAGTAGGTCCGCCCTTGGCAGCGGAACCGATCGGGGGTAATATCCGTTAAGTTACCGACGAGTAGCTAACTTGGGCGGTACTCACGAGACCGCACCACCGACTGGAGAGCGAACGAGCAATGGGCCATTACAAGAGCAACCTCCGGGACCTCGAATTCAACCTCTTCGAGATGTTCGGACTCGACGAGACACTCGAGGGCGACAACTTCGGCGACATGGACGGTGAAGTAGCCCGTGACATGCTGCGCGAGGTAGTGCGCCTGGCCGAGGGCCCGCTGGCCGAGTCCTTCGCGGACGCCGACCGCAACCCCCCGGTCTTCGATCCCGAGACCCACAGCCTGAAGCTTCCCGAATCCTTCAAGAAGTCCTACAAGGCCCTTGCCGACGGTGAGTGGTGGCGCGTCGGCCTCGACGAGGAAATCGGCGGCATGCCTGCCCCGCGCAACCTCCTGTGGGGCATCAACGAGATGCTCCTCGGCTCGCAGCCCGCAGCGTTCATGTACTCCGCCGGCCCCGGCTTCGCGAACATCCTGTTCCACAACGGAACCGACGAGCAGAAGGAATGGGCCAAGGTCGCCGTCGAACGCAGCTGGGGTGCCACGATGGTCCTCACCGAGCCCGACGCCGGATCCGACGTCGGCGCAGGTCGCACCAAGGCGATCAAGCAGGACGACGGCTCCTGGCACATCGAGGGCGTCAAGCGCTTCATCACCTCGGCCGTCTCCGACGACCTGTTCGAGAACATCTTCCACCTCGTACTCGCCCGCCCCGAAGGTGCCGGACCGGGCACCAAGGGTCTGAGCCTGTTCTTCGTACCGTCCGTCCTCTTCGACTTCGAGAAGGGCGAATTGGGCGAGCGCAACGGCGCATTCGTCACCGGCGTCGAGCACAAGATGGGCCTCAAGGCCTCCGCCACCTGTGAACTCACCTTCGGTGGCCACGGCGTTCCCGCCAAGGGCTGGCTCGTCGGCGAGGTCCACAAGGGCATCGCGCAGATGTTCGACGTCATCGAGCACGCACGAATGATGGTCGGCACCAAGGCAATCGGCACACTCTCCACCGGCTACCTCAACGCACTCGAGTACGCCAAGGAGCGCGTCCAGGGCGCAGACCTGACGCAGATGACCGACAAGACTGCACCGCGTGTCACCATCACGCACCACCCCGACGTGCGTCGCAGCCTGATGATGCAGAAGGCGTACTCCGAGGGCCTGCGCGCGGTGTACCTCTACACCGCCGCACACCAGGACCCGATCACCGCCAAGCAGGTCTCGGACGCCGACGAAGACATCGCCTACCGCGTCAACGATCTGCTGCTGCCCATCGTCAAGGGCGTCGGATCGGAGATCGCCTACCAGGTGCTGGCCGAATCGCTGCAGACCTTCGGCGGCTCCGGCTTCCTGCAGGACTACCCCGTCGAGCAGTACATCCGCGACGCCAAGATCGACTCGCTGTACGAAGGCACCACCGCCATCCAGGCGCAGGACTTCTTCTTCCGCAAGATCGCCCGCGACCGCGGCGTAGCGCTGGCTCACGTTGCCGGACAGATCAAGTCGTTCATCGACAGCGAAGCAGGAAACGGACGCCTCAAGGCCGAGCGTGCACTGCTCGCCACCGCACTCGAAGACGTGCAGGCCATCGTCACCTCGATGACCCAGCACCTCATGGGCGCACAGGACCAGCCCACCGAGCTGTACAAGGTCGGCCTGGCATCGGTGCGCTTCCTCATGGGCTTCGGCGACCTGCTCATTGGCTGGTTGCTGCTGCGTCAGTCCGAAATCGCCATCACTGCACTCGACAACGGCGCAGAGGGCAAGGAGAAGGCGTTCTACGAGGGCAAGATCGCCGTCGCATCGTTCTTCGCCAAGAACATCCTCCCGCAGCTCACCGCGACGCGAGCAATCCTCACCAACATCGACAACGACATCATGGAACTGGACGAAGCAGCATTCTGATTCCCTGACATCTCAACGGCCGCACTCGTTTTCGAGTGCGGCCGTTGTTCATTGCATGCCGGGTGTGGGTTGCCGGCCCCGGGTTGCCGCAAACGCGCGCGCATTTGTTGGGGGTGCGGCGTTGCTGGCCCCCGGGTCGCCGCAAACGCGCGCGCATTTGTTGGGGGTGCGGCGTTGCGAGCCCCGGCCGTCGCAAACGCGCGCGCATTTGTCAGAATTGCGCGGATTCTCAGGCAATTTCGCTCGCGTTCGGCAAATGCGCGCGCGTTTGCGGCCTGCAGGACGTACTCAGCACACTCCCTCGCGGCATCGGGAGGCCGCAGCCCGCTTCAACGCGCGGGATATCCTCGCCGACAACTCCTCCGGACGGGCCAGATCCGCCCACGTCCAGCGCACCACTGGATAGCCGAGTTCGCGTATCTCGTCCTCCCGCAGCTTTTCCTTGAACACCACGTCGCCGGGACTCTCGTTTGGCTGCAGATAACCGGTGTACTTGAGCTTGCCATCGAATTCGGCGACGACGATGCCGTTGATCAGCCAGTCGATGCGTGCCACGAAGTTCCCGTCGTCGTCGTAGATCTCCACTTGTGGTTCTGGGTAGAAACCTGCCTCGCACAGTATGATTCGGCTTTGGGACTCGCCCGGACTGTCGCTACGGCCGTCCATCAGTCGGACAGCCCGTCGCGCTCGAGCCACCCCCTTCCATCCTCGAGCGCCGCGCAGCTCGGCGTCGATCTCGTCTGGGTCACAACTTTTCAGGGCTGCATCACCGGCGATCACCGCCGACAACGTCGTCTCGGTACGGCCGAGATCGACCACCGTCCGAGCCAACGATGTCACCGCGATACCGTCGAGCATCACCCTCAGTCCTGATGGCGCACAGTGGACGATTATTGCCGAGTTCTTCCGACCTCCGCCATGGCGATTGCGAGTGACGTGAACTTTGTCGAATCCTCCTGTCGGCAAAGGTAACCCGTGCAGCAGGGCGGCCGAACGATGACTGACGACGTGGTCCCCCGAGATTGTCGGCAGGATCGCATCGATGAGAAGCCGGTGCCGCTCGTGCTCCGACAACTCGGCCAACCTCGACGACGGAACATAGACGCCGTTGACCAGCCGCACCCATCCCCCTCGCTCGTACAGGGCACGCAACTCGTGATCCGCGAACCCATTTGCCAAGGCCTCCGTGCGTCGCACCATTCGGTCGTCTTTCATTCTTCGAGTCTCGGCCATACGCCGGCCGGTTCGACCCCAGAAGCGGCCGTCTGTGCACTACTCGGGGCCTGTGGATGAATACAGGTACGGACGTACCAGTTGTCCGGCCTGGTTCTGGTCTCGATCTCGCAAACGCGCGCGCATTTGTCAGAATTGCGCGGATTCGCCACCTATTTCGCGCGCGTTCAGCAAGTGCGCGCGCGTTTGCGAAGACGGGGAGCCGCACGGGCAGAGCCGAGCAGGGGCCGAACTGAAGCCGAGCAGGGAGCCGAACTGGAGCCAAGCAGGGAGCCGCACGGGCGGGAGCCGAGCAGGGCAGGGCAGGACGGGGCCGAGCAGGAGCCAAAAGGGGCCGAACCGGCGAAGCGTAGTCGAGCAGCCGCTATTGCTGAAGTTTGCGGAACTTGCTGCCGTGGAACACGATTGGATTCACTTCACTCTGCACGTCCAGGGAATGTATGCGCAGCAGCACTATTGCGTGGTCACCCGCCGGGATTTGCTGCTCGATGGTGGTGTCCAACCATGCAGTGGCCCCGACGATGAAGGCTGCTCCCCCATCGGTGATGGTGAGATCGAGACCGGCGAATCGGTCGCCAGTTTTGGCCGCCAGCGTGCGGACGGCGTCGTTGTGCGCCTCGCCGAGAACGCTGACTCCGATGCTGGGTGCCAATTCGAGTTTCGGCCAGGTCGTCGACGTATTCTGGATGCACACCGCGACGAGTGGCGGATCGATGGACACCGATACGAAGCTGCTGGCGGCCAGGCCGACCAGAACGCCGTCCATCTTCGCGGCGATCGCGACGACGCCGCTCGGGAACTGCGCGTACGCCTCACGAAGCGTCTGCTGATCGAGGACGGTACGTGTGAGCGTCATGGACGAAGCTCCCTTTCGATCTCGTGGTGCACCCCGCGTGGGCACAGTTCTGCCGAGCGGACACTTACTGCAAGCAAACACCCGATCGGGCGGCGACGCCACAGTCCGAATCGACGTGATCGGAACGCCACCATCGCGCGTGCGGCGTCACTCGTCGTCGCCCGGCTCCGGATCCGGGTCCGGATCTGCCGCGCGGTCCGGAGCGGGATCCGGGCGATCGGGCTCGACGCACCTCACGATAGGAATCGGGTCGTACTTCACCGTCCTGGTGTTCCGCGAAATTTCCCGGCCCGACGCCGCGTCGCTGATCACCCTGGTATCGCTGGCGGTGAATCCTTGGCCTCCACCGGACGCGACGCAGCCGTCACCGGCGGGCAGTGTCACGGTGTTCGGTGACGTGAAATTGGTGCGCGAACCGGTGATCGATTCGACGTCGACCGTCTTCGTTCCCCACAGCCGAACGGTGACGCTGGAGGAATCGGCGAACGACTGGATCACCACGCCGGTGTCGTTCGGGTTGGTGAACTTCAGGTCGATGGCACCTTCGAAGACCGTCGCTTCACGCGCCTCGGGGTACCGGCTGATGTAGTAACTGTGCTCGGTGTGGTCGGTGTCTTCCATGCCTGCGAAGTACGACGCGTTGTACAGCGTGGTCGCGAACTGGCTGATGCCACCGCCGACGGCACGATCGGGTCGGCCGTTGTCGATGATCCCGGACTCCACGAAGCCCTGCGCAGTACCTCGCGGGCCGGTGTATCCGTTGAGCGAGAACGTTTCCTTCGGCTTCACGAGCGCACCGTTGACGATGTCCGCCGTGAGCCCGATATTGACGCCCGACGCGTACTCGAACCCACCGGTCGTGTATTCGGCAATCACTTCTCGCACACCGAGATTCTGCGCGTCCTCGGTGGTGAGAGCGGGCGGAGCCGGTTCGTAGATCGCCTCGGTGGTGCGGGGCCCGTCCGCAGACAGCAGCGCGGGTAGTTGCTCAAGGGTCTTGCGCCACTCCACCAACTCCCCCATTTCACCGGGGACGACGGTCGGCGCACCCCCGGAGAAGGTGAACGACGCGTCCTTCGGCGGCACTTCGGTGCGCACCAGTTGCGGCGCGAGAAGGCCGGTGGCCACGTCGGTGTCGTAGATCGGCGTCAACCCGCCCTGGCCGTCCGGGTCGAAACGCAGAACCTCGCCCACCCGATCCGTCGGCAGAGTCGCATCGACGTCCTGCCGACCGGACACGATCACCGGTGCCTCGACCGCGGGAACGGCGATGTCGGCGAAGGCGCGATCCACCGCGTCCTGCGTGACCGTGACGGGTGTGGATTCGTATACCACTTCCGTTGCGCCCGAGGCCCATTCGGTCTGCAAGTTTCGACGTGTCCCGTCGGCGTCCAGGTCGCGGCCGGACAGTGGTGCGACGGCGATCGGGGTGCCGCCGTCGAACACGACGTCGCCTTCGACGGGCGCGCGATCGGTCTCGGCGCGCAGTCCGTCCACGGCAGCGGTGAGTGCCTGCTCGTCCGTAGTAGAGACGACACCGATCTCGCGGCTGCCGAACAGCGACGTCAGACGAGTGATCGGGTTGATCGGCTGCGACCCCGCACGGTCGAGCGTCGCATTCCAATCCACACCGAGGCCGGCAGCGGCGGGGAGTACCTCGACCTGCCGGTCGCCGACGTCGACCAGTACGGGCTGCTCGGCACGCGCACCCAACTCGGAGCGCAGAAGCGCTTCGGCGTCGGAGTGGCTCTTACCGCCCACCTCGATTCCGGCGACGGTCACGCCGCGGGGCACGCGGTCGCTCGAGGTGATCCAGTCCGCCGCGTACAACAGGGCCAGAACGGCAACCACCGCGCCGGTCCCGATGGCGATCTTCCGCCACGGCGGCACGAATTTGGACCCATCGCTGGGCTGCGAGTCGTCCTCCGGCGGAACCACGGGGGGCTGGACCGGCGACTCGGGTCGGGGAGAAACATCTGTCTCAGTAGGAGCATCCGTGTCAGCAGGAATTACAGGCTGCGCGACGGTAGGCGATTCGTCGGCTGCGGGCGGCGGCTGCTGGTCCGTGATCGGATCGGTCTCGGCGTCCCCCGAGTCGACTGCAGCTGCGTGGGCTTCGGTGGCCTCGGCATCGTCGACGACCGGATTTGCCGCGACCGAATCTCCACCGACCGACCCAGCCTCGACCGACCCGGGCTCGTCGACATCGGTTTCGGCGCCGGAAGGCTGCTCGGCCTCGGTTTCCACCTCGGACTCGGCCCCCACCTCGGACTCGGCCTGCACCTCGGACGATTGCTCCGCCTCGGGTGCCTGCTTCGAGCCGTCGGCCCCGTCGCGGAGTGCCCCGAAGACCTCGGTGGGAGCGTCGTACGGCGGTACGTCGGGTTTCGGTTCGGCACCCTCGGGCGCGTCACCCGACCTACTCTTGCCCTCGCTCACGTTCGACCCTTCCAGGACCACCGTTGGTTGTCGATCCGCCCTTCTGCGTGGCGTACCCCGCGCACGAGCTTACGCAAACCGAACGGTGGCGCTCATTCGGAGACCGTCGTCACCGGTAACGAGAAAGGCTCCGCGCTGCTGCCGGGTCGGGGGTCAGGCAGCAGTGCGGAGCCACTGGGAATATAAGCGGACCCCGGTCCTTCGTTACACCGACTCGAAAATTGTCTCGTCAATTCATTCGGTTGAATGACGCCCGAGGCGTCGAACTGTCCCCTTGCCCGACGGCCCGAGCCCAATGACCCGTCCTGACCAGCGCGAGAGTGAGCAGCAGCCGATCTCGTGGATCGGTCAGATCGTGACCGGTCAACTCCTCGATTCGATGGACCCGGTAGATCACGGTGTTTCGGTGGCAGTACAACGCCTTGGCGGCATTGGTGGGCGAACCGTCGGACGCGAGCATGTGGGCCAGAGTGTCGAGCAGCGTTTCTCGATGCGGTTCGGGGTGCGTCCACAAATTGCCCAGCGCGTGGCGCACCAACAATTCCGAGGACTGATCGTCGGCCGCCATGATCACGCGCGGCAGTCGATCCGTGGCCAATGCCACGCCGCTGTCCTCGGTGATGGTCTCGGCCGTCAACGCTGCCAGGCGATACGCCGCCGCGAACGACGACACGCCCTCCGGCGAATGCGCGACCCCGACAGGCCCGACGGCCCGAGCAGCGAGGGCGTCGACGACGGAGTTCCACGATCCCGTTCCGAGTGCGACGAGCGCGAACTGGTGGCCGTCCCTGGTGTTCCAATGCGAGACCGCGCCGATCTGGTCCAACGCGTCCTCGGGTGCCGGGAGCGGAGGTGACCCCTGATCGTCGAGCGGACCGACCACGCACGCGATCTGCTGCGATGCCGAAAGGCCAAGGGTGGCACGTGCTTCGATGACGAACGCCGGATCACCGCCACGCCCCGATCGAAGGCCGTCGAGAATCACCAGAACGTTGGCGAGGTCGCGCTGCTGCATTCGGGCGCTTTCCTGCCGGTACGCCTCGACCAGAGTCTCGTATTGACTGTCGAGCGCGCGCCACAACTGCCGACCCGCAGCCAGCAACAGATGTTCGTCGATGCTGGTGCGACGCTGCTCGCGCTCGAGCATCAGCTCCTCCCACAGCGTCCGGCTACCGAGGGTGTACGCCTTGAGTACCAGCTCCATCGGAATCCCTTGGCGTGCGCGCTCCCGGCCGGTGCGACGCCACACCTCGCGCGCGTTGTCGCCTGCGGTGGACAACCCCGACAGCGTGCGCAGACCTTGATTGATGTGCTCGCGGGTGCTGCGACGAATCTCGCCTGCGATGTCCGGAGTGGAACTGGCCAGGTACGCCGGCTCCTGCTCGATCAACGCCAGCGTGATCGAGTCGGCGATCGAATCCGCACGCGGCGTCAGAGCCGCCCATGCGTTTCGAATCTTCTCCTGATCGGAGTCCGTCACTGCTCCGCGGGCAGCCGACCGCGTCGATACACGTCGACCGTCGGGAGCACCCACCCGCACAGTTTTGCGCATTGAGCCCACATCCCAGGGTGATTTGACCGGTACTGGTGCCCTGGGACCCAAACATTCTGTGCGCAGCGCCCATATCGCCCGTTGTGCGGGACGCACCATAGTGAACGCAACAGATTGTGAGGTGCATCACTTGAACTCTCTCGACACGATGGATCCGGTTCTCAGCATGACGGACGTCGAGGTGGCGTTCGGCGGTATCGTCGCGCTCTCAGGAGTCAGCATCGACGTGCGACCCGGCGAAGTCCTCGGCGTCATCGGACCCAATGGGGCAGGCAAAACGACGTTGTTCAACGTTGCCTGCGGGCTCGTCCGTCCCCGCTCGGGAACGCTCGGCCGACACGGCGAAACGTTGACCCGCCTACGTCCGCACGACCTGCCCCGCCTCGGTATGAGCCGGACGCTGCAGGGACTCGGACTGTTCGACCGGATGACCGTTCTGGACAACGTCATGGTCGGAGCCGACCGCACGGCTCGTACCGGCATCCTCGCCGGTCTCCTCGGCCTACCGTCGAGTGCCACCGACGATGCGGCGGTACGCGCCACCGCGATGGCCACTCTGCAGCGACTGCGAATCGACGACTACGCCCACCGCTTGCCGCCGAGCCTGCCGTATGCGGTGCGCAAACGCGTCGCGCTGGCACGCGCTCTGGTCAGCGAACCGACACTGCTCCTGCTCGACGAACCCGCATCGGGACTGTCCAGTGACGAGATGAGCGAACTCGGCGACGAGATTCGCTCTCTCGCAGCACATTCCACCGATTCTCACCCAGAGAGACCGGCAACGTCGGTCATGCTCGTCGAGCACCACATGGACCTCGTCATGAGCGTGTGCGATCGGATCTACGTACTGGACTTCGGCAAGGTCATCGCCCAGGGAACGCCCGATCAGATTCGCGAGGATCCCGCCGTGCTCGCGGCGTATCTCGGAAACGACGTGGCTCATGAAGACTGACGCTGCGCACCTGACCGTCACCGACCTGACCGTTCGATACGGACCCGTCACCGCCCTCGATTCGGTGTCGATGACCGTCACGGCCGGGGCGATCACTGCCGTTCTCGGCGCGAACGGAGCAGGAAAGACGACCTTGCTTCGCACGATCTCGGGACTGCTGAAACCGGTGTCGGGACGGATCGAACTCGCTGGAGCCGACATCGTCGGTGTTGCACCGGATCGCCTGTCTCGCAAAGGGCTCGCGCACGTTCCGGAAGGCCGAGGGGTGATAGCCGAACTGACCGTCGACGAGAATCTTCGGCTCGGCGCTCTGGGCCGCAACCGAAGTCACGACGCTGTCAGCCTCGACCGGATCTACGACATGTTTCCGCCCCTGACCGGTCGTCGGGCGTCCTCCGCACACACCCTGTCCGGCGGCGAGCGGCAGATGCTCGTGATCGGTCGAGCACTGATGGCGACCCCGTCGGTTCTTCTGCTCGACGAGCCGTCCCTCGGGCTCGCACCGAAAGTCGCAGCGCAGATATTCGAGACGCTGCGTGCGCTCGTCGACTCCGAATCGATGACCGTCGTGCTTGTCGAACAGAACGCCCGCAGCGCGCTGTCGATCGCCGAACACGCCGTCGTCCTGGATCTGGGCAAGGTCGCGGTCGAAGGTCCCGCCGACTCGTTGGCCGGCGACGACGCCCTCCGACACGCCTATCTCGGGTTCTAGAGCAAGCCGAAAGGACGCCTGCCACAGTGCAACAACTGCTCACCATCCTCATCAACGGCGTGACGACAGGCATGATCTATGCCGCCTTCGCGCTGGCCCTCGTACTCATCTGGCGATCGACACGCATCGTCAACTTCGCCCAGGCCCCGATGGCCATGATCACCACGTACGTGGCACTGGTCGTCATCGACGCCGGCTATTCGTACTGGATCGGATTCGGAGTCGCGCTCCTGTGCGGCCTGCTGCTGGGAGCCTTGACGGAGCGACTCGTCATCAGATTCGTCGACAGCTCGTCGCACATCAACCCGGTCATTCTCACGCTCGGGCTGTTCATCATCATCCATGCTGTGGCCGCCATCGTCTTCGGCAACCAATTCCGTTCCTTCCCAGCACCGTTCGGACTCACAGGGCAGCGGATCGGCGACGTGAACGTGGCGTTGACCGGGTACGACATCTTCAAGATCGTCGCCGTCCTGGTGGTCCTGGGCTTGCTGATTCTGCTCTTCCGATTCACCGACCTGGGATTGAAGATGCGGGCGAGCGCATTCGAGCAGGAAGTCGCCAAACTGCTCGGCGTACGGGTGAGCCGAATGCTCACGCTCGGTTGGGCTCTGGCCGCAGTGGTCGGATCGCTGGCCGGTCTGCTCATTGCGGGCGGCTCACTGGTGCATCCGGGCTACATGGACTCGATCGTCGTATTCGGTTTCGTCGCAGCGGTTCTCGGTGGCCTGGACAGTCCGGCGGGTGCAGTGGTCGGCGGCCTGCTGATGGGCATCGGGCTCAGTTTCGTCAGTGGTTACCTCGGCCAGGATCTGGTGTCCAGCGCGGCCTTGGTGATCCTGATCGTCGTCCTGCTGGTGCGACCGAGCGGGTTGTTCGCCAGCGCAGCGGCCAGGAGGGTGTGACATGAACGCAACTCTCACTCGCCTCGCCGCCACCCCGGTACGACGCCATTTCCTCTGCGCTGTCATCGGTCTCGTTGTCATCGTGCTGGCGCTCGAGTCGCTGAGCACCTTTCGTCAGAGCCAACTCACCTCGGTCGCCTACCTGGCCATCGCGGCCGGCGGACTGACGGTGCTGACCGGGCTGAGCGGCCAACTCTCGCTCGGGCACGGTGCGTTCATGGCGGTCGGTGCGTACACCGCGGCGCTGATGTTGCGGGCCAATGATTCTGGGTGGTCGGTACCCCTCGTGCTGCTCGCCGCCACCGTGATCTCGGCCGTGGTGGGCGTCGTGGTGGGCGTTGCCGCCGCCCGACTGCACGGGCCGTACCTGGCCGGTGCGACGCTCGCGCTCGCGGTCGCCGTTCCTGGCCTGGCCCTGTACTTCTCGGACTACCTCGGCGGCGAACAGGGACTGGTCGTCCCGGCACCGGAAGTGCCGAAGCTGATCGACGACATGATGTTCTTCGTCACCGGAAACGAGCTCAGTGGCACCAAGTTCGTCGCCTACGTCAGCTGGATACTGCTCGTCCTCGTGTTCTTCCTGCTGGCGAACGTCTCGTCGAGTCGAATAGGACGTCGCTGGCGGGCCGTTCGAGACGACGAAGTTGCCGCCGAGTTGTCCGGTATCGACCTCGGGCGTGCACGCATCCTCGCGTTCGTCGTCAGCGCGGCCTGCGCGGGCGCGGGCGGCGCGGTTCTCGCGATGTCGGCACGAATCGCGGCACCGAGCGGATTCACGCTGACCCTGTCACTGACGCTGCTCTCCGCCGTCGTCATCGGTGGGCTCGGCACCCTGTCCGGAGCACTGATCGGAGCACTGCTGCTGACGTACATCCCACCGGTCGTCACCAACCTCGGGCTCGATCTCGGGCTGAGCAGTCTGCAATCCGCCGAACTCGCACCACTGGTGACCGGAATCTTCACCGTCCTCGTCATCCTGTTCGCCCCACTGGGTTTGGTGGGCACGTATCGCAAGTTACGGACAACCAGAAAAGGAATGAAATGAAAAAGTTCGGATCGGTGGCGTTCAGAACGACCGCGCTCGTCGCCGTCGTCTCGTTGGCCGCAGCGTGCGGTGCAGGTGGCCGAGACGAGGCGACGGAATCATCGGAAGGGTCGACGGTCGGCATCACCGACACCTCGGTGAAGATCGGTGCCCACTTCCCGTTGACCGGGGTAGCAGCGCCCGGATACAGCGAAATCCCCACGGGCGCACAGGCTTACTTCGACTACGTCAATGCCGCAGGCGGCATCAACGGCAGGCAGATCGAGTACGTGGTTCGCGACGACTCCTACGATCCGACGACCACCACCCAGGTCGTCAACGAACTCGTCCTGCAGGACGAGGTGTTCGCCGTCGTCGGCGGACTCGGCACGGCGACCCACAGCGCGGTCATCGACTTCCTCAACGAGGAGGGCGTACCCGATCTCTTCGTCTCCTCCGGCGCGATCATGTGGGGCAACGATCCCGAGAAGTACCCCAACACCTTCGGCTGGCAGCCCGACTACCAGGTCGAGGGCAAGATCATCGGTGACTGGGTGACGAAGAACCGGCCCGACGCCAAGGTCGGACTGTTCCTCCAGGACGACGACCTCGGCCGCGACAGCGAAGAGGCGGTGCGCCAGTATCTCGACGATCAGATCGTCGAGGTCGTGCGATACACCTCGGGCAACACCGACGTCGCACCTCAGATCGCGGCCCTGCAAGGTGCCGGAGCAGATCTGATCCTCGGCTTCAACGTTCCCTCGTACACCGCCCTGAGCCAGCTGACAGCCATGCGGCTCAACTACGACCCCGAGTGGTTCTACAGCTCGATCGGTTCCGACGTCGACCTCGTCGGCTCCCTGCTCGGACGATTCTCCCAGGGTGCGGTCACCGACGGCGCGCAGTCGCTCGAAGGCATGATCTCACTGGAGTACATCCCCGGCGTCGACTCGCCGGAGAATCCGTGGACCCAACTGTGGCAGAAGGTCTGGGCCGAGAACGGAACCGGTGACCCACTGACCAACTACCGCATCTACGGTCTGAGCCAGGCGTACGCATTCGTGCAAGCACTCGAAGCCGCGGGCGAGAACCCCACCCGTGAAGGCATCGTCGCAGCCATTCAGGACGGCGGAATGGACTTCGAGGGACCGCAGTTGGCCCCGTTCCGATACTCGGAAGAAAGCCACCTCGGAATCTCCGGAGCCAGTGTCTTCCAGATCCGCGAAGGCGTACCCGAGTACCTGACTCCGGTGCTGCAGACCGACATCGGTGATTCGGCCGTCGAGGAGTACACCGGCGAGGAATCGACGCCACCGGAAAGCGGCATACCGGGCTGATCGCACACAAAAAAGGGGCACGCATAGGTATGCGTGCCCCTTTTCCACGTGGTGGTCGACAGATCCGGAAACCCCTCGATTACCGGATCCGCCGACCCCTCTGTCCCCCGGATCGTGAGCAGCCGAAGCTGCAAGTGGTCAGCGCTCGATGATGGCGGTGACACCCTGGCCACCGGCCGCGCAGATCGAGATCAGGCCACGGCCCGAGCCCTTCTCGGCCAGCATCTTCGCCAGCGACGCCACGATGCGTCCGCCGGTGGCGGCGAACGGGTGACCGGCGGCGAGCGAGGAGCCGTTGACGTTGAGCTTGCTGCGGTCGATGGAACCGAGCGCCGCGTCGAGTCCCAGACGCTCCTTGCAGTACTCGTCACTCTCGAAGGCCTGCAGAGTTGCGAGCACCACCGAAGCGAACGCCTCGTGGATCTCGTAGTAGTCGAAGTCCTGCAACGTCAGGCCGTTGCGCGCGAGCAGACGCGGAATCGCGTAGGTCGGAGCCATCAGCAGTCCGTCCTTGAACGAGCCGTTGCCGTGCACGTAATCGACTGCCGCGGTCTCGGAATCGACCAGATGTGCCAGTACCGGCAGGTTGCGCTCGGCAGCCCACTCGTCGCTCGACAACAGAGCGGCCGACGCGCCGTCGGTGAGCGGCGTCGAGTTACCGGCCGTCATGGTGGCGTCGCCCAGCTTGGTTCCGAAGACCGGCTTGAGCGTCGCGAGCTTCTCGACGGTCGATCCCGGACGCAGGTTGTCATCGCGAGTCAGGCCGAGGAACGGCGTCACCAGGTCGTCGAAGAAGCCGCGGTCGTATGCCGCCGCCATGTTCTTGTGGCTCGCTGCGGCCAGCTCGTCCTGGTCCTCGCGGCGGACGCCGAATTCCTTGGCGGTGATGGCGGCGTGGTCACCCATCGACAGGCCGGTGCGCGGCTCGCCGTTGCGCGGGATCTCGATGCCGAGCATGCCGGGACGGACGTTTCCGAGGAGCTTGATGCGGTCGGTTGTGCTCTTGGCCCGGTTCAGCGACAGCAGGAACTCGCGCAGTTCGTCATTGACACCGATTGGGGCGTCGGACGTGGTGTCGACACCGCCACCGATGCCTGCGTCGATACGGCCCGAGGCGATCGCGTCGCCGACGGCGATGATCGACTGAAGACCGGTGCCGCAGGCCTGCTGGATGTCGAAGGCCGGGGTGTACGGGCTCAACGCGCTACCGAGTACGACCTCGCGGGTGAGGTTGAAATCGCGTGAATGCTTGAGCACGGCACCGGCGGCGACGAGGCCCAGGCGCTCGCCCTGCAGACCGAATCGCGAGACCAGCCCGTCGATGGTCGCGGTGAGCATGTCCTGGTTGGACGCCAGCGCGTACTTCTTGTCGGAGCGCGCGAAAGGAATGCGGTTGCCACCGACGATTGCGACCGGTCGTAGCTGCTTGCTTGTCACTGACGTCTCCAAACATCGTCGAAAAAGGCCCTGGTGGAGTTTCATCTTACTGGCGAGTAAGTTGGTTGTCGACACCCGGTCGTGCGCCTCGCTCCTCGAGCGAGCAGCGCTGAATGAAAGGTACGACAGTGGCAGCCTCCAAGGGAGCCCCAGATCTCTACTCAACGTTCCTCGCGTCCGCGCCGGGAGCCTTCATCGCCAAGCAGGCCGGCCTGCCGCAGCCCGAGAAGCTGCGCCGCTACAAGGCAGGCGAGCCGCCGCTGGCCGGACCGGTTCTGATCGGCGGCAACGGCCGCCTCATCGAGCCGCTGCGTGAGCTGCTCTCGGACTACCCGCAGTCGCAGCCGCACGACGACAAGCACGGCGGACTGGTGTTCGACGCCACCGGCATCGGCAACGTCGCCGAGCTCGAGCAGCTGTTCAAGTTCTTCCAGCCGGTCATCCGCAACCTGGCACCGTCCGCTCGCGTCGTCGTCATCGGCACCACTCCCGAAGAGACCTCGAGCGTCGACGAGCACATTGCCCAGCGCGCCCTCGAAGGCTTCACCCGCAGCGTCGGCAAAGAGGTCAAGCGCGGTGCCACGGCGCAGCTCGTCTACATCTCCCCCAACGCCTCGACCGGCCTCTCCGGTCTCGAGTCCACCCTCCGCTTCCTGCTCTCGGCCAAGTCCGCATTCGTCGACGGCCAGGTCATCGCCGTCGGTGACGCCGATTCGCAGGCACCCGCATCCTGGGACAAGCCGCTCGCAGGCAAGGTCGCCGTCGTCACCGGAGCCGCCCGCGGTATCGGTGCCACCATCGCCGAGGTCCTCGCCCGCGACGGAGCCACCGTCATCGCAGCCGACATTCCCGCTGCCGGAGAAGCACTCTCGCAGACGGCCAACAAGGTCGGCGGCACCTCGCTGGCCCTCGACGTCACCTCGCCCGACGCCGGAGAGGTACTGAGCAAGCACCTGCTGGAGCGTCACGGCGGCGCCGACATCATCGTGCACAACGCAGGCATCACCCGCGACAAGACCCTCGCCAACATGGACGACGCCCGCTGGAACTCGGTCATCGGCGTCAACCTTGCTGCCCCGCAGCGCATCACCGACGAGCTCGTCGCATCCGGCGCACTCAAGGAGGGTGGCCGCGTCGTCGACGTCTCGTCCATCGCCGGTATCGCAGGCAACCGCGGCCAGACCAACTACGGCACGTCCAAGGCCGGCGTCATCGGCTTGGTCCACGCGTCCGCACCGGTGCTGGCGAAGAAGAACATCACCATCAACGCCGTCGCTCCCGGCTTCATCGAGACCGCGATGACCGCTGCGATCCCGTTCGCCACCCGCGAGGCCGGACGACGCATGAGCTCGCTGCTGCAGGGCGGCGAGACCGTCGACGTCGCGGAGTTGGTCTCCTACTTCGCTTCTCCCGCATCCAACGCCGTTACCGGCCAGGTCGTACGCGTGTGCGGCCAGAGCCTGCTCGGCGCATGAGCGTCGTCCAGCTCCGGGAGCAGCCCAAGACCTCCGAGATATACAGGTCGGCTGCGCTCGGCGCGTTGCCCTTCTTCGGATCCACGTCGTCCACGGTGCCCAACACCGTGTACGAGCTCGAGGGTCTGCGAGTGGACCCCGACAACCTGGCCGGGTACTGCCGCGCGACGGGGTTGCGATTCGGCGATCAGCTCCCGGTGACCTACCCCTTCACCCTCGTCTTCCCGACGGTGATGAAACTGATGGTGTCCAAGGGCTTTCCGTTCGCGGCCATCGGCTCGGTGCACGCCGAGAACGTCATCGAGCAGTTCCGTGGCATCTCGGCCTCCGAGCCGCTGGACATACGAGTGCATGCGGAGAACCTGCGCGAGCACCGCAAGGGCTTGTTGGTCGACCTGATCAGTGAGGTCAAGGTGGGACGCGAACTGGTCTGGAAGCAGACCTCCAGCTTCCTGAGCCTGCAGAAGACCTCACTGTCCGGTGGACCCCGAGAGGCACCGCCCGCCGACGAGGTGCCACCGCCCCCGACCCGCACCCTGCGCGTGGACCAGCGGATCATCAGTCGGTACGCGGCCATCTCCGGAGACCGCAACCCGATCCACGTATCCTCGCTCGGCGCAAAGGCATTCGGATTCCCGAAGACCATCGCGCACGGCATGTGGAGCGCAGCAGCCGTCCTGCAGACCGTCGAGGGCCGAATCCCGGAGGCCGTGAAGTACAGCATCCGCTTCGGCAAGCCGATCATTCTGCCCGCGACGGTGAACGCCTACGCCGATGCCGTCGGTACCGGGTGGGACCTGTCGCTGAAGAACCCGAAGAAGGGCTACCCGCATCTGACGGGAACCCTGCGCTGATTGGCTCGAACTCGAAGTTATGGACGGATTTCCTCGGATTTTCGTCCATAACTTCGAGTTCGGCAGCTCAGGTGGCGGCGGTTTTCTTGCCGGCCAGGCCGCGCCATGCCAGGTTCTCCAGCAGGTCCGCTGCCGCGTCGACCTCTATTTCGCCGCCTGCCACTCGGTCGGCCACGGCCTCGCCGGCCCCGACCAACGCGACGGCCATCAGCCCGAAATTCTGCGACTGCTCCGGATCCCTCGTACTCATCGCGAGCAACCCGGCCGTCAGCTCGATCAGCCGATCACGACTGCTCTGCACCTGTGAGGCGAACGCCTGCTGACCGATCGCCTGACGGTAGAGCACCATCCACGACTTCCGGTTCTCGCCGACGAAGCCGAGGAAGCCGATCAGCGCCTTGCGCAATTGCTCGCGTGGCGTCAGGGTCGGATCTGCAGCGGGTGTCAGAGCTTCGACGAACTTGACGCCCTCGCGGTGGATGCACGCGGCGAACAACTCGTCCTTCGACCCGTAGTACAGGTAGAGCATCGGTTTGGAGATGGCCGCCTTCTTGGCGATCGAATCCATCGACGTCTCATGAAACCCGTTGTCGGAGAACACATCCACCGCCGCGTCGAGCATCTGCTGCTCGCGGACGGCGCGGGGCAGTCTCTTGGTGCCGCCAGCCATGGACCCTCCAATACGTACGAAGTACTAGACGTTACTCCACAGTAAGGTCCAGTACCGCGCAATCAGGCCCCGCACGCCCCCTTGAACCGGGCAACCGTCGCTGCGGCCTCGTCCACCTGACCCGCCGGGAGGCGTCCCGTCGCCACCGCATCCTCGAGGTTGTCCAACACGGCGGGCACCTGATCGGTGGTGAGCCACAGCGCCACGTCGGCTCCCGCGACCAGGGCCGCCTCGACCGCGTCGACGATCCCGAGTCGAGCCGTGATCGCCGCCATGCCGCTGAGGTCGTCGGTGAAGATCGGGCCGTCGAACGGCGCGGCACCGTATCCGACGCCGTCGCGCAGCAACGCCATCGCTGCCGGGCTGATACTCGCAGGCACTCCTGGCTCGGTCAGCCCCGGCACGTCGAGGTGCCCCACCATGACGCCGACTCCGGGGCTGTTCAGCGCTGCGAACGGCAGGAGATCCTTGGCCTTCAACTCGTCGAGCGAAGGAGTCGTCACCGCGCCGGTGTGCGAATCGCCCGAACCCGAACCGTGTCCGGGGAAGTGCTTGATGACAGGCTTGACGCCCGCGTCTTCCAGACCCCGCGCGTAGGCCCCCGCATAATCGATGACGACCTGCGGATCGTCGGAGAACGACCGATCGCCGATGACGGAATCAGCAGGCTGAGCGCTCACGTCGACCACCGGGGCGTAGTCGACGGTGACCCCGAGGTCCTTCAGACCCCGACCGCGCGTCAACGCCTGCTGATACGCCTCGTCCACCGACACCGTCTGCGCCAGCACGCGCGCCGAGGGTGCCTCTCCCAGCAGATCCGCGACCCGCGAGACCCGCCCGCCCTCCTCGTCGATCGTGACCATCGGTGCCACCACGGAGGCGTCGAGCACCTGCGGTACCTCCCGATTGCCGAGCATCGACTCATCGGTCCAACTGCCGACGAAGATGCCGCCGACCTGTTCGGTGGACATGATCTGCACCGCGTCCGCAGTGCCGGTGACTCCCACGGTGAGGAGCTGAGCCAATCGCTGGCGCTCCGACAATCCATCGACGAACGCAACGCAGTCGTCTACGGGCGGCAGTGGTTGCGTGACAGTCGTGTCGATCGGGGTGGTCGTCGACGCAGAGGCCGCAGCCTGCGTCGACGCGACCTGCGTGGACTCACTCGAGCACGAGACCAACAGGCCGACCCCGACCGTCATCACCGCAGCGGACCGAACAGAAAACCGAAGTCGCATGATTCGACGGTAGCCGAGATGGGGAGTGTTGCTGCCACCCCTCCGGTTGGGATCGATGTGGCTTTCTTGCACTCCGAGCGACTGGAAGCCACATTGATCCAGACCGGGGGCGCTAATCTGGACGAAAGCGACATGAGGAGGAGTTCGAACCATGACCGCAGACCTCATCCTGATTGCCTACGACGGCTCCGACAACGCCAAACGCGCCATCGACTATGCCGGACGGTTTCTCACCACCTCACGAGCGATCGTCGTCACCGCGTGGGAGCCGATGGTCCGTCAGGCCGCTCGAATGTCCGGGCTCTCCGGGGTCATGCAGCCCGAGTGGGTGCCCGACGACGAGGCCGAGGATGTCGCGCTCACCGATGCGAAAGTGACCAACAGTGAGGGCGTCGCCCTGGCCGAGGCCGCAGGCCTGAAGGTGGAAGGACAGTGCACCGAATGCACCACCGCCATCTGGAGCGCGATAGTGGAGAAGGCCGACGAGATGGACGTCGACATCATCGTCACCGGTACCCGAGGTGCCACCGGACTACGTGCGTTGCTGCAGAGCTCGGTGGCCGAGCACGTTCTACGACACAGTCATCGACCCGTCCTGATCGTTCCCCCCGGCAAGTAACGCGTCCAGCGGCCTGATGGGCGGATGCGAGTGATACCGTGATGCCCGCGTGGGGGTCCACCTCACCCGCTTCTTTCCTGAGCCGACTGACTGGAGAACCGAGATGAAGTTCGCTGTCCCGGGTGTCATTGCCGCCGTCGTCGGAGCCGTGTTGGGTGCGGGCGTCGTGTTCGGAGTCACCGCAGCCGCAGCCGACAACTCTCGTCCGGATATCGATCGCTCCGGAAACGCCGACTCGTCCTTGCTGAACCAGGTTGAGTACGGCAGCCGCTGACGCTGGTCGCTTTCGTGAATCGATGATCTCGGCCGAGTCGCTCGGCCGTAAGTGGCTTCTCGGCGTCTCGATTCTGGCGTTCCTCCTCACCTTCCTGCAGGTCCCCGGCTTCACCGTCGCCGACACCAAGTACGACCTGGCTCAGAATCCCCTCGGATTTCTCGAGCGCGCCTCCCATCAGTGGAACAGTGCAGCGCCGCTCGGCCAGGTACAGAACCAGGCCTACGGCTACTTCTTCCCGCACGGTGCGTTCTTCGCCGGCGGGGATCTACTGTCGATCCCGCCGTGGATCACGCAACGAATCTGGTGGGCGCTGCTGCTCATCGCCGGTTTCTGGGGAATCGTCCGGCTCGCCGAAGCCCTCGGTATCGGCAGCCGCAGCTCCCGGCTGATCGCAGCGACGGCCTTCGTTCTCTCGCCCCGAGTCATCACCACGCTCGCGTCGATCTCCTCGGAGACGATGCCGATGATGCTGGCACCGTGGGTGCTGATCCCGATAGTGCGGTGTCTGAACACCGAGTCCGTGAAACAGGCGCTCTGGCGACCGGCTGCACAGTCTGCGCTGGCAGTGGCGTTGATGGGCGCGGTCAATGCCGTCGCCACCGCCGCCGCCGTTCTGGTGGCCGTGATCTGGATGCTGACACATCGGCCGAACAGGCGTTGGTTCGTCTTCGCTGGTTGGTGGACGGGCTTCCTGGTACTCGCGACGCTGTGGTGGATCGTCCCACTGCTGTTGCTGGGGAAGGTATCGCCACCGTTTCTCGACTACATCGAATCGTCCGGCACCACCACGCAGTGGACGTCGCTGACCGAGGTGCTGCGCGGCACCGGCAGTTGGACGCCGTTCGTCTCTCCCGAGCGAGTGGCCGGAGCCGTTCTGGTGACTCAGCCCGCCGCAGTCATCGCGACGGGCTTGATCGCGGCGGCTGGAATCGCGGGCCTGGCCATGCGCTCGATGCCCGCCCGCGGCCGGTTGACGATCATGCTGTTCGTCGGACTCGTCGGTCTCGGTGCCGGGTTCGTCGGCGATCTGGACGGTCCGTTCGCGGCCACTGTCCGACTGTTCCTCGATTCCGCAGGCGCACCGCTGCGCAACATCCACAAGCTCGAACCGGTCATTCGAATCCCGTTGGTGCTGGGCCTGGCTCACCTGTTGGCGCGAGTTCCGCTCCCGGGCTCCGCTCCACGGACCCAGTGGCGCGAGGCCGTCGCGCATCCCGAGAAACACCCGATGGTGGCCGTGACCGCGTTGGTCCTCGTGGCCTTGACGCTGTCCACCTCGTTGGCGTGGACGGGCAAGCTCGCGCCGCGCGGCGCATACGAGGCCGTTCCGCAGTACTGGCACGACGCCGCCGACTGGCTCACCGACAATGCCTCGGGGTCGAGCCCCGACGGGTCCGACGCCCAGCGAGCACTGATCGTGCCCGGCGCGCCGTTCGCCCTGCAGACCTGGGGCCTGACCCGCGACGAACCACTGCAGGCTCTGGCCACCACGCCCTGGGCCGTGCGCGACGCCGTGCCGCTCACCCCGCCGGGTGCCATCCGCGCACTGGACTCCGTGCAACGACTCTTCGCCGACGGACGGCCGTCGGCCGGATTGGCCGATACCCTTCTGGGCCAGGGCATCAGCTACGTCGTGGTGCGCAACGACCTCGATCCCGAGGACTCCCGATCCACCCGTCCGGCATCGGTGCACCAGGTGCTCGACGGTTCGCCGGGACTCGAGAAGGTGGCCGAATTCGGTGAGGACGTGTCTCCCGGTGAGGTCGACGGCGTCGTTCTCGACGGTGATCTGCGGCCTCCCTATCCAGCTGTGGAGATCTATTCGGTGGGCGATACGGCAGACATTCCCGCGTCCGGTCCCTACACCGTCGACCTCGACCGCGTCCCCGTGATCCAGGGTGGCCCGGAGTCGATTCTGCGCTCGAACGAACTGCGGAACAGCGGGATTCGCACTCCCGTGCCGGCCGGGCCGACACTGCTGGCGTCGGACGCGGCTGCCGCCGGCATACCCGTCGACTCGGTGACGGTGACCGACACCCCGATGAATCGCGAGACCGACTTCGGCCAGGTCGACAATCACAACTCTGCACTGCGAGCCGCCGACGAGCCGCGACGTTCGCTCAACGAGGTGTCCGACTACCCGGTGTACGGGGCGAAGACGGTGAACGCCGAGTGGGAGGGCGCAACTCTGACGGCGTCGAGCTCGGCGTCGGACGCCACGCAGATCGGCGGCAGCGCCCCCGGCAGCGGTGTCGCCGCCGCGGTGGACGGCGATCTGGCCACCGGCTGGATCAGCAACGGCATCGAACGTGCTGTGGGGCAATGGCTTCAACTGGACTTCGATACCCCGGTACGCGGCGGGTTGCTGCACATGCGCACCAGCCCGGGGACGATCGGCGACCCGGTGAAGTGGGTGGAGATCACCACCCCGAACGGGTCGACGGCGGCGCGCGTCGACGAGCCGGGTGAGCCGATGACGGTGTCGCTGCCGGGCGGCGAGACTCCGTGGCTGCGCATCACCGCGAAGTCGACGGTCGACGGAACCCGGGGCAGCCAGTTCGGCATCAGCGAGGTCTCGGTGGACGACTACTCCGACCGGGACAACCCGTTGCCGGTACCGATCGTGCACCGCGCGGTGCTGCCCGAGACTCCGGCCGGAGCGGCCGTCGACGCCTGGGAACTGGGCCAGGAATTCCCGGGCCGCTCGGGGTGCCTCGACACCGAGGATCGAATCCGGTGCAGCAGTGGACTGTCCAAGTCGCCCGAGGAACTGGGGCGCTTCTCCCGCACGATCGGCGTGCCGATGGGCACCGCGGTCATTCCCGACCTGACGGTGCGGACCCGTCAGTCTCCCGAGCTCGAAGCGCTTCTGGCACAACCGGGTCGACCGTTGGCCCGCGGGGCGTCGGACGTCGCCGACCTGCACGGCTCGGCGTTCGCCGCCACCGACGGTGATCTGCGTACATCGTGGACCGCGCCGGAGAAGTCGATCACCGATCGAGCCGGCACCAACCCCACCCTGACCATCGAATTACCGGCTCCCACACTGGTGGACGGGCTCGAACTCACCCCCAGCCTCGGTGAACTTCCGGCACACCCGACCCGAGTCGCCGTCAACCTCGGCAACGGCCCGATGGTGCGCGACGTCGACACCGACGGCTCGACGACCCTCGAGCTGGCACCGTACGTGACCGACAGGATCGTGTTGTCGATCGTCGACTGGGACGGCGTCCTGGACCGAAACTCGTTGGGCTTCATCCAGTCTCAACCACCGGGTTTTGCCGAAGTGACGCCGCTGTCTGCTGGCGAACCGATCGGCGCACCGTACGACGGCGATCGCGTGATCACCGTGGACTGCTTCAACGGTCCCATCGTCTCCATTGCCGGGCAGACGGTGCGCACGTCGGTGACCGCTACCGCCGACCGATTTCGTTCCGGCGAGCCCATGAAGGCCTCGGTGTGCGACGCCGATATCCCGGTCGACGAGAACTTCGTCAACCCGGTCTCGTTGCCCGAAGGACGCCAGGACATCGTGGTGCAGCCGGGAGCGTCGTTCTTCGTCGACGGTATTCGATTGCGCACCATGCCCATTCCGGCGCAGTGGCCGACGAGCTCGGCGCCGCAGGCCGCGAGAACCACGGCCTGGAGCCCCGATCACCGCGAGGTGACGCTCACCTCCACGACGGAGGATCGCTTGCTCGTGATCCCGGAAAGCAACAACAGTGGTTGGCGCGCAACCACTCCCGGTGGCGTCGAACTGTCCCCGGTAGTGGTCGACGGGTGGCAGCAGGCCTGGATCGTTCCGGCCGGGGCGTCGGGCACGATCTCGTTGGATTTCGCCACCGATCGTTGGTACCGACTCGGCATCTTCGGTGGGCTGCTACTTCTGATCCCGCTGTTCTTCGCGGCGCTGCGTCGGCCGCGTTCTGCGCCGGATGTCGGTCCGCCGCCGCAGCCCTGGCAGAGCGTTCCGGCCGCAGTGGCGGCGCTGCTCGCAGCCGCGATCGTGCTGGCCGGGATCACCGGTGCTGCCGCGGTGGCCGTGATCGGTGCCGGCGCGATGCTTCTGGACCGCCGCTACGGTCCCGCGCTCTCGTCGCGCGTGTTGGTTTCCACGGCAGGTGGATTCACGCTGCTGGCTCCAGCGCTGCTCTCGCTGGGTCCGTGGCGATCTCCCGACGGGTACGTCGGCGGGTCCTACTGGG
The DNA here is from genome assembly GCF_022810385.1 of Rhodococcus sp. ARC_M12. Taxonomy (NCBI): domain Bacteria; kingdom Bacillati; phylum Actinomycetota; class Actinomycetes; order Mycobacteriales; family Nocardiaceae; genus Rhodococcus; species Rhodococcus sp. ARC_M12. The sequence continues at coordinate 119,977 of NZ_JALGQI010000008.1, forward strand.
TGCAGCTGGCCGCGCTGATCGGAATCGTCGCGTTGGCGATCAGTGCGATACGGAAGCCGTGACCGCTTTCTTGCGGGATGCGAGGCGTCGTCGAGCAGGGTCTTCCACCAGGGCGTAGCTCGCCGCTGCCACCGGAATCGACAGTGCGAGAGTCACCGGCAACACGAACCACATCCCGCCCGAGAAGGGGACGATGCCGAACACCGGGAACACGACGGCAAGCACAGCCAGATGCCAGATGAACAATCCGTACGACCAGCGGCCCAGCGTCAGCATCACCGGATGCTCGAGGAAGCGATGCCGACGACCGTCCTCGGCGAGGATCAGTGGGGCGAGCATCGCGAAGGCCAGTATCGCGCCGAGCACGATCTTGATCTCGAACTGCCAGGCCGCCGGACGCACCAAGCCCTGCGGACCCGCCAGAGGAGTCGCCGACAGGGCGAACGCGGCAACCGCGATGGACGACATGACGAATCGGCGACGAGCCAGCCGATGCACCCAGGTCGGTGGCCCCACCGAGATCTCGGCGAGCAGCATTCCAGCCGCGAACCACGGGAAGTAGCCGGGGAGCCAGTTGTCGTGGTGAATGCCGTCGGGAGTCGACACCGGAACGAAGGCCCACGACAGCGTCAGCACCGCAGCACCCAGAATGACCGGGATACGGCGGGCGGCGGCCGCACCGCGCAGGCGCACCATCAGCCACGCGAACACCGGCAGCAGAAGATAGAAGGCGAGCTCGACCGACAGCGACCACATCTGCGTCAAGCCCTGGGTCAGGGTCAACGGCACGAACACCTGAGTGAACGACAGGTTCGCCAGCCACACGCGGTAGTCACCGCCGGCATCGGGAAGAAACATCAGGATCAGTGTCACGCCGACCAAGTAACCGGGCAGAATCCTCGCGAACCGCGATCGGAAATAGCGGCCGAGCGGCTGGGCACTCCCATGACCGCGGGCTGCCGCCGCGTGCGGACGCCACAGCAGGAATCCCGACAGCGAAAAGAAGATCGCCACAGTCAGGTCGAACCTTCCCCAGATATGACCCAGGATCGGCGACGTCGCGCCACCGGTCTGAAAGGCCACGTGGGTGACGACGATTCCGATGCACGCGACGGCACGCATCCCCTCGAGTGACGGGACGAACCCACGAAGCGGGACAACGCTTGCCGAACGGGTCTGGGTGCTCATGGTGGTCTCAAGTGTGCCGTGTCGAACCGGCGCAGACGAGACCGGTGCCACTGTCGACTGTTACTGTCACCTGCGACGTGTCGTACTAAATCGGGCATCGGGTCGGGGCGAACGTGTTTTCCGCCCACGGTGTCTTCCATGAAGCGGTCAACTAAGGAGATTCAGCATGGCGGAGCGCTCAGGGCCGAGCCGGATACTTGCCCTCGTACTCATCGGCTTGGGCGCGTTCCTGGTGGTCGCCGCCATCCTCATTCCCACGTACACGGTGTCGGCGCTGGAGAAGACGCCGTTGGACCTCGAGGTCACCACCGTCTCCACGGGTGAGGGCAGCGTGCTGAATGCGAGTTCCCTCGCAGCCGGTCGCGCCGTCGTGGACCAAAACGTTCCGCTCGTCTCCCAGCGATTCGTCACCGTCGAGGAGCCCTCCGACGCCGACATCATGACCCTGCAGGCCGGCCAGACTCTGCGTCGCAGCGACAAGCAGGCCGATACCGGACTGCTGACCGCAAGCGTCGACCGCGTCACCATCGACCGCAAGACCTCGATGCCCGTCGAGAACCCGATCGGCACCATTCAGGTGGCAGGCGACAAGCCCGCCGAGGAAGTTGCCCACACCGGACTGCAGTACAAGTTCCCGTTCAACGCGGAGCAGAAGAGCTACCCGTACTTCGACGTCAATGCGCGCGCGACCAAGGACATCGATTTCGTCGAGGCAACCGAGCTCAACGGAACGCCGGTCTACCAGTACCAGCAGACCGTCGGCCCGGTCGACCTGTCGACCGTGGTCAACCTGCCCACCAACAAGGTGACTCTGCCCGCCGACACCTGGGGTGTCGAGGGTGGAGCCGAACCGGTGACGATGACTCGCTGGTACGAGAACTCCCGCACCCTGTGGGTCGAGCCCGAGACCGGCGTCGTCGTCAAGGGTGAAGAGCAGATCCACCAGTACTACGCACGTGAAGCAGACCAGCCCGAGGTCGACGTCCTCAATGCTCCGATCACGTTCGACGAGAACACGGTCGAGTACCAGATCCAGCAGGCCAAGGACGGCCAGGATCAGCTCTCGCTCTTCGGCCGCACCGTCCCGATCGTCGCCGGCATCCTCGGCGTCATCTCGCTGATCGCCGGAGTGTTCCTGCTCCTGCGCGGCGGAAACGGTGGACACCGTCAGCCGGCACGGGCCGACAACGCGCCGCGACCGAACCCCGCAGGCGGAGCAGCACCCGCACCGTCCAGCAACCGCGACTGGACGACGGATCGCACGGAAGAGATTCCGAGGACGAACCTCAACAAGGAGTAGGTGCGCTACGCGCAGTGGCGTGGTTGAGTGCCCGTGAGGGCACACAACCACGCCACTCGTCTATGTGGAGACGGGACCCAACTCAGCAATGCTCCCCGAATCGGTGCGGTCACGGTGGCCGGGTCTCGTAGTCGACGGGCTTACCCGAAACCGATTACGCCAGATCGATGGTGCAGAGGTTCACCGCCGCCGCCGCGGCCGAAGGTATTTCGAGCCGACAAGAGGAAGTGTGAACAGGTTCGTCAGACCCCCTGGCGATCCACGCGGTTTCCCCACAACACCAGGCCGCACACCACCACCATCGTCACCGCGGCGGTAACTGCGGCGACGACGACGAACTGCGCGAGTGTCGACGCCACGAACAGCAAAAGCAACACCTCCGCGGCGAGGGCGAACCAGGCGACGAAGGCAAGATGGGTGCGCTCACCCGCGATGGCCCACAGCAGCGCGCTCTGCAGCACGGCCAGGCACGCGCCCTGCAGCACGAACAGCCAGACATAGTTCTGCACACCGGAATACGTATCGCCCACCACCAACGGCAACAGCGGAGACGCCACTGCACCGCCGATCACCAGGACCGTGCCCAACCCCGCGACGACAGCCAGCGCCGATCGCACCGCCGAGGCAGAATGCAGCGGGTTCGCCATCCGCGGATACAGCACAACGCCGACGGCCTGCGGCAACCAGAACGCTGCCTTGGACGCAACGGCCCCGACGGCGTACAGCCCGGCCTCGTTGGAGCTGAGCAGCGTGCGCGCCAGCACCAGATCCAGCGCGGACATTGCGATCAACACCAACTGCACCTGCGACGCCTGCAGCACGGCCAGAACGGTCACCTTGGTTTCCGACACCGAGTCCACCGGCACCCCGGCCGTCCACCGCGCGCCGAGCGCCACCACGCCAATACCCGCCGCCGTGGCCAACAGAACCGAACCGGGGCCACCGCCGAGCAGCAACACCAACACGGCCGGGGCCACCTTGCCGACACCGGCGGCGGCCAGCACGACGCTCAGAGCTCCGAAGCGCCCACGTCCCTGCAGCAAGCCCTGTTCGGCGGCGAGCAGAACCAGCACCGGCGCAGCGACGACCGCCGATACGGTCGCCGCCATCGAGATGTCCATGGCCGCTGACAGTGCGGGGGCCAGCGCCAGAGCGAGTACCCCCACCACCGCCGCACACCGATACCCCACGGTTCGCAGTTCACGAGAACTGCGACCGCGCACCACTTCACGCGCAACAACGGACTGCAACGCCAGGGCCGGAACCGCGAGAACCAGTTGCGCAGCAAGCAAACTCGCGAATTCGCCGTAGCCCTCGACCCCGAGCATCCGGCTCGCCAGAACCTGCAGCAGGTACGCCGCCACATTCGCGAACATCGAACCGGCCGTCACCATCCCCATGCCGGCGACCGACGCACCCGCCGTGGGGTCTGCCTCGGGCGAGGCGCGGAAAGACATGAGCCCACGGTATAGGGTGCCGAACATGGCGCGGTCGAGGTCGAGGTGGACGCCCCCGCTCTACAGCCTGCTCCTCTCGGTGGTGATTCTCGGACCGCTGCTCGGCCCCGGCTATCTCCTGCTGCGCGACGCCGTCAGCACACCCCGTTCCTACTTCACCGACTCCGCCTGGGGAATCGCCGACGCCGCCGCACGCGCAGTGCCACAGGACGCCGCGATCGCAGCACTGTCGACGGTGTTCGACGGTGGCCTGGTGGTCAAGGCCATTCTGCTGCTGGCCCTGTGGCTGACCGGATGGGGCGCAGCGGTGATGGCAAGAACGATGCTGCCGACAGCCCCACTGCCCGCGCTGCTCGTGGCATCGACGGTGGCCGTGTGGAACCCGTACGTCGCCGAGCGACTGCTGCAGGGACACTGGAGCCTGCTCGTCGGATACGCCGCCCTGCCGTGGACCGTGGTCGCTGCACTCGCGGTCAGGCAGGGCCGTTCCTGGTGCGCGCTCGCCGTCTGCCTCGCTGCCGCCGGACTCACCCCCACCGGCGCGCTGCTCGCCGCAACCATCGCCCTGGTCGTCCTCGCCCTCCCCGGGGGTGCCCGACGCGGCCTGCGCGTGGTCGGAGCCCTCGGGCTGGCGGCGGTGGCGTCGGCACCGTGGCTGGCAGCGACGGCGGTGTCCGGCAATGGCGTCGAGCAGGCAGATCCGGCGGGATGGGCGGCGTTCGCGGCGCGGGCAGAGCCGGGCCTCGGCACCCTCGGCAGCCTCGCCGGTCTCGGTGGAATCTGGAATTCCGATGCTGTACCCGGTTCTCGGACAGGCATTTTCGCGCTCATGGGCACGGTGCTGCTGCTGACCGTCGTCGCGTTCGGTGTGCGGCCGCTGATCAGGCGTCGAGGAAATCCGGTGATCGTGGGACTCGGTGTCGTCGCCCTGCTTGCCATCGCCGTCCCTGCGCTGGCAGCGACGGGACCTGGGTTGGCGATGGCCCGCGCACTGGGTGAGACCGTTCCCGGTGCCGGCCTGCTCCGCGACTCCCAGAAGTGGGTCGCGCTGGCGATGCCGATCTATGCGTTGGCCGCCGCCGCTGCATTTTCTCCCCGACGTCGACCGAATCCGGTGCAACCAACCGCGCTGAGCGCGGTCCAGCGCACCCGATTCGGCAGCGCCGTTGCCATAGTGGCCCTGCTGATCGCGCTACCCGACCTGGCCTGGGGCGTCGGGAACTCGCTCAGGCCCGTGACGTACCCGGCATCCTGGCAGGCGGTCGCAACCGAATTGGACGGCGCAGCAGGCGATGTCGCGGTCCTACCGGCCGGGATGTTCCGCCGTTTCCCCTACAGCGGCACTGCCCCCGTCCTCGATCCCGCACCGCGCATGCTGCCGCTGGACGTACTGCAGACCGGCGAGCTGATCGTCGCAGGCGGCACGGTGCGGGGTGAGGGAAGACGCGCGACCGACGTCCAAAACTCCGTGCTCGCAGGTGAATCCGCAGACACGGTTGCCCGTATGGGCGTCGGCTGGGTGCTGGTGGAGAACACCACCCCCGGCGAGCTCGGCGAATCCGAGCGAACACTGAATTTCCTCGACATCGTGTACTCGGACGAGCAGCTCACGCTCTACCGCGTGCCGAATCCGATGATCGTCGAGAGCCGTCCTGCAACAGTGGTCGTCGCGGCCCACCTTGCGTGGGCGCTTCTGCTTCTCGGGGGCCTAGCGGTAGGACTGCTGGGCCGAATCCGAATGCGGCGCACCCACCAGCCCTGACGACCAGGTTCCACGCGTCGTCGCGTCGAGCACCGAGTAGACGCCTTCTGCGCACTGCTCCCAGGAGAATTCCCCCGCGCGCACACGAGCTTTCTCGCCCAGGCGAGTGCGGGCTTCGGCGTCCTGCAGCAGCTCCGAAACGGCCTGGGTGAGGCCGGAGACGTCCCGGTCGTCGACCGAAAGTCCGCCCACCAGAATGCCGGTGACGCCGTCGATGATGGAATCGGTGAGCCCCTTGGAGCTTCGATAGCCGACCGTGGGAACGCCGTGCTGAGCCGCCTCGACCACGGCAAGACCCCAACCCTCCTTGCGCGAGGGCATCACGTGCACCCAGGAGCGGCCGAGCAGCTCGTGCTTACGCTCCTCGTCGACGTGACCGTGGAAGGTGACGTATTGCTCGATGCCCAGTTCGCTCACGTAGTCGCGGAGGTTCTGCTCCCACCAGCCGCCACCGATGACGTCGAGGTGGATGTCGGGGATTCGGCCGCGCAACGCCGCGACGACGTCGAGGGCGTCCTCGATCTGCTTGTGCGGAACCAATCTTGACAGCACGGTGAGCGACGGGTGCGCGGTGCGGGTGCTGCCGTCCCCCTCCGGCACCGACTGCGGGATCTCGTCGGCTCCGTTACGGACCACGGCGATCCGCTCGCGATCGACGCCGAGAGCGATCAGCTCGTCCGCGGACGGCAGCGACACCGTCAAGTACTGATTGCGACGGTGCACCCGGGGAGACACCGTCGATTCGAGCCACCAGCCGAGCTTGGCCATCATCGGACCGGCGACCGGCCACTGCTCGCGATGGCAGTGGTGCACCAGCAGGGTCACCGGAACGCCGAGTGCTGCGCGCGAGAAGAAAGGAATGCCGTTCTGGGTGTCGATCACGGCATCCGGTGCAATGCCCTTGAGCGGACCGAATCCGAGCCGCCCGGCCGCGATGGCGGCCAGTGCGCGTGGATAGACCGACAGGCGGCCACCACCGCGACTGATACGGATGCCGTCGACGATCTCCTCGGCGGGAGCTCCGGGGTACGACGCCGTCCTCAACGTGACGCGTACGCCGCGTCGAGCCAGACCTGCGCCCACCTGCTCGAGGTAACGCTCGCTGCCGCCGCCCTGCGGGTGCCCGGTATCGCGCCAGCACAGCAACAGAACCTCACGCACAGCCCGCTTCACCCAATTTCCGCATGCTCGTCTCGACCGCCGTCGATTACCGCTGCCACAGTAACCGCTAGGGTTCGTTTTCGTGACTTCCGCCGTGACACGACTGTTCGCCTCTCGCGCGACACTGCGCCGCTCGGTGAAGCTGCTGCAGGACTTCGGCCACGAACAGAGCGCTCCCGACATCTTCTACGGGGCCCTCGCCCGCGACTCCGTGGAGCTGATCGGCGACCTGTATCGGGGCCTGACCGGCACCGATATGTCCGAGGCGACCGTGTTGGACGTGGGCGGTGGCCCCGGCTACTTCGCCGAGGTGTTCGGCGCGAGCTGCGCGCGCTACCTGCCCGTCGAGCCCGACGCCTCCGAGATGCACGCGGCCGGCCTCCGAATCGCCGGTTCGGTGCGCGGTTCGGGCATGGCACTGCCCTTTCGCGACGAGAGCGTCGACATCTGTTTCTCGTCCAACGTCGCCGAACACGTACGCGAGCCGTGGACCATGGCCGAGGAGATGCTCCGGGTCACCAAGCCCGGCGGCCTTACGGTGCTCTCGTACACCATCTGGTTCGGTCCGTTCGGCGGCCACGAGACCCGCCCGTGGCACTACCTCGGGGGCGAGTACGCAGCCCGCCGCTACGCCCGCACCACCGGCCACGAACCGAAGAATCGCTTCGGCGAATCACTGTTCGACATCAGCGCCGCAGACGGATTACGTTGGGCGCGAAGCACTCCCAACGCAACACTGCTGGCGGCATTTCCGCGGTATCACCCTCGGTGGGCCTGGTGGATGATGCGCGTGCCGATCCTGCGCGAATTCCTGGGCAGCAACCTCGTCCTCGTCCTGAAGCCCAGCGCATAACCTGGATCGATGACGGCACTCGCACTCGACATCGGCGGCACCAAGATGACAGCGGCACTCGTCGGCGACGACGGACGGCCGCAGAACCCCGTGACAGCACCGACGCCCGAGTCCGAAGTGTGGGTGACCTGCGCGAGGCTGCTTCGAGAAACCGCCGACGGAAAGGTCATCGACCGCATCGGCGTCGCCTGCTCCGGACCGGTGGATCTGACGGCCGGATCGGTCGCGCCGATCAACATCGACGAGTGGAAGAACGGCTTCGCCCTCCGCGATCAGATCGCCGAGATCTTCCCCGACGCCGACATCCGCCTCGCCATGGACGGCAGCGCAGCCGCTCTGGGTGAACATCGCTTCGGTGCCGCTGTGGGGGTACCGGACGTGCTGAGTCTGGTGGTGTCCACCGGAATCGGCGGCGGGCTGGTGCTGGGCGGGCAGATCGTCGCCGGTGCCAGCGGCAATGCCGGGCACATCGGACACATCGTCGTCCCCGGCTCCACGACACCCTGCGCCTGCGGAGGCATCGGCTGCGTCGAAACCGTCTCGAGCGGGCCATCAGCCGTGCGATGGGCACGTGAGCAGGGCTGGACCGGCAGCACCGGAACCGAACTTGCAGCCGACGCCACCGCCGGAGAGCCGGTTGCGATCACCTCGTTGCAGCGAGCCGGAGTTGCATTGGGACAAGCCATCGCATCGGCCGTCGCGCTGGTCGATGTGCGCATGGTGGTGATCGGCGGCGGGTTCGCTCAGGCCGGCCCGCCACTGTGGAATCCGATCCAGGAGTCGATCGCATTGCATGCCCGACTGGCATTTCTCGACGGCCTACAGGTGGTGCCCGCGGCACTGGGTGGCCTCGGAACTCTGGCCGGCGCGGCTGCACTCACTGCCTAGACCGGCCTGCCTCGAAAGCCAGAACGGGGCCCACCCCTCGGTGAGCCCCGTTCCGTGTCGTGAATACTACGCGCCCAAACGCTGCTTGAGGGCGTCGAATTCGTCCTGAATTCCGGTGGGCAGCTTCTCGCCGACGAAGTCGAACCACTCCTGGATCAGCGGAATCTCGGCCTTCCACTCGTCGGTGTTCACCGCGAGTGCCTCGGCTACGTCGTCGACGGTGGTGTCGAGTCCGTCGATGTCGAGTGCCTCGGCGGTGGGGACGACACCGATCGGGGTCTCGATGCCCGCGGCCTTGTGCTCGATGCGCTCGACGATCCACTTGAGCACGCGCGAGTTCTCACCGAATCCGGGCCACAGGAAGCGCTTGTCGTCGCCGCGGCGGAACCAGTTGACGTAGAACACCTTCGGCAGCTTCGACTCGTCGGCGTTCTTGCCGAGGTCGATCCAGTGCTGGAAGTAGTCACCCACGTTGTAGCCGAGGAACGGCAGCATGGCCATCGGATCGCGTCGCACGGTGCCGACGGTGCCCTCAGCGGCTGCGGTCTGCTCGGAGCCGACGGTGGCTCCCATGAACACGCCGTGCTGCCAGTCGCGGGCCTCGGTCACCAGCGGAACGGTGGTCTTACGACGTCCGCCGAACAGAATCGCCGAGATCGGCACGCCCTTCGGGTCGTCCCACTCGGGAGCCATCGACGGGCACTGGGCCATCGGCACGCAGTAGCGCGAGTTCGGATGTGCGGCATCGGTTCCGGACTCGGGCGTCCAGTCGTTGCCCTTCCAGTCGATGAGGTGCTCGGGCTTGCCTTCGAGGCCTTCCCACCACACGTCGCCGTCGTCGGTCATGCCGACGTTGGTGAACACGGAGTTGCCCTGATCGATGGTCTTCATCGCATTCGGGTTCGAGTCCCAGTTGGTGCCGGGCGCGACACCGAAGAAGCCGAACTCCGGGTTGACGGCGTAGAGCCGGCCGTCCTCACCGAAGCGCATCCACGCGATGTCGTCGCCGATGGTCTCGGCTCGCCAGCCCGGAATGGTCGGCTGAATCATCGCGAGGTTGGTCTTGCCACATGCGGACGGGAACGCCGCGGCGATGTAGTAGGCCTTGTCCTCGGGCGAGATCAGCTTGAGGATCAGCATGTGCTCGGCGAGCCAGCCCTCGTCGTGGGCCATCGCCGATGCGATACGCAGCGAGTAGCACTTCTTGCCCAGCAGAGCGTTGCCGCCGTAACCGGATCCGTAGCTCCAGATCTCGCGGTCCTCGGGGAAGTGCGTGATGTATTTGGTTTCGTTGCACGGCCACGGCACGTCGGCCTGGCCCTCGGCGAGAGGAGCTCCGAGCGAGTGCAGCGCCTTGACGTAGAACCCGTCGTCGCCGATCTTGTCCAGTGCAGCCTGGCCCATGCGGGTCATCACGCGCATCGAGACGACGACGTACTCGGAGTCGGTGAGCTCGACGCCCAACTTGGGGTCGGCCGCATCGAGCGGGCCCATGCAGAACGGGACGACGTACATGGTGCGACCACGCATGCAGCCGCGGTAGAGATCGGACATCAGCGTCCGCATCTCGGCGGGGTCCATCCAGTTGTTGGTCGGACCGGCGTCGATCTCTTCCTTGGAACAGATGTAGGTGCGCGATTCGACACGGGCGACGTCCGACGGATCGGAGTTGCCGAGGAACGAGTTGGGCTTCTTCTCGTCGTTGAGACGCGTGAAGGTGCCTGCGTCGACGAGCTTGCCCGTCAGACGCTCCCATTCGGCGTCGGATCCGTCAGCGAACACCACTGAGTCCGGTTCGGTCAGTTCGGCTACCTGAGCAACCCAGGCAAGCAGTTCTTTGTGTCGAGTCGGCACGCTGTCGGTGCTGCTCAAACCGGGAATGGTGGCTGAGGTCATCTAACTCTCCTGGGGTGAGCCGGAACCGGGAAGTACTCGCACGATCACTGTGGGCAAGCATGCGCGAGCAGCTCTCGGTTTTCCCCTCTCGGCGGGGCGCTGCTCGACCGTTCGAGCTGCAGTACACCATCGTAACGGGTACAGCAAGCCGAGGGTCGAGCGCCGGGTGTCCTGCTGTTCAGGTTAACGCCGAGCGACGTGAATCCGGAAACAGGGTGTTGTCCGATTGGTCACAGGACCGATTCAGATAGGGAAAGATCGGCGCAAGAAGCCTTTCACCAGCGGTAACGCAGTGGCCGGACCGAGGCGCTACAGCTCGCCTGATTCGGTCAATTCGCCCCGCCCGATACCGTTCGCTTCTCGAAAAATCTCCCACGATCGGTACCGCCCGTCACGTCCGAAGGCGGTGAACTTGTCCGTCACACCGTCCCCGTCGACGTCGGTCGCCACCGTCATACCGACATCGGTACGCCGTACGGTGGTCTCGTAGTGACCGTCGCCGTCGAGGTCGAAGAGGCCCGACGATTCCATGGGCACATCCGCGTCGTCGAGATCGTCAGGTTCCACTGCTTCCGTGAGGAAACCCCCTGCTGCGAAGCCATCCACGTCGATCATCGACGCTCCTCATCTCGAGACGAACCCGACACTGCACCTACTGACTCCGACGCACCGGCAGCGCCGACGGTTCCCCACGAGCGGGAGAAAATTGGACCGGATCCCGGAGGTCGAACGCACTGCGGTCGGGTCCGCGGAATCGCTCGAGCCCCCGATCGAGTGCAGTGAGATCGCGATCGCATGCAGACAGCAGCGCCGATCGGTGGTCGGCGAGCCGACGCAACTCGGCGTCCACCTCGGCGAGAGCGACGTCGATGCGGACCACCGCGTCCCGGTCCGCCATCGCAACGGCGGACGCGAGTGCCGACTCCGCATCGAGAATCCGCGAGAGCAGCCGTTGTTCCACCGCGGACTTCACCCGGGCCAGGCTTTCCTGCGTCCAGCCGCGAAGATGGGCGCGATCGGCCACCAGCGCCCGCGAGCGGGTGATCCACCAGGCGAGCACACCACCGAGAACGAGGGTGACCACAGTGTTGGCAACGGCCCAGGCAGGCACCAGAGCCATCGGAGACACGACCAGCCGCCCGAGACCTACCCCCGCCGATGCGCCGACCACGACCATGACGGCGTCCTCGATCCCCCGACGCCGGGACGGCTCGCCGATCTCGATCGGGGCGTCCGTGGCACCAGAGTCCACCTGCATCGGTGGGAGCCCGAGATCGGTTTCCACGGCCCGCAATCCGGCGGTCAGAGCCGACTCGGCTCGACGCTGTGCACCGCGCGCGGACTCGGCGACATGCGCGGGGAGGTGCTTCAGTTCTGCGCGCCTGGCTCCGTCGACAGTCTTTCTGACCTCGACGCCCAGCGCGCGAAGGTCCTCGGCGGCAGCGTGCAGGGATTCCACTCGAACCCGTTGAATTCGATTGTGCAGCAGCGCCCGTCGGTCACCCCCTGAATTGTCCCGTTCGCCGACGAGTTCGGCTCGCCGCGCACGGAGCGGAGCCGCGTCGACACCACCGGTCACGTCGCGGGCCCTCGCCACGATCGACGCTCGTGCTGCCGACACGCAGCCCTGCACTGCCGCCGCATATTTGCGCCGCGATCCGAGAGCCGTGGCCTGCAGCAGAAGCGCGCCGAGCCGGTCCTCGACGGCACCGAGACCCGATTCGGCGTACATCCCGGCGTCACCGCTCTCGCGACCCGTCCGCGCCAACCGAACCGAGATCGGGTGGACCGTGCACTCCACCGACCGTGGGACACACTCGGCAACGACGTCGCTGTCGGCGGAGACGACCTCACGCCACTGTCGATGCACGTCGATCTTGTTCACCACGAACACAACCGGCGTGGATTCGAGGGCGGCGCGCCATTGCTCGATCTCCACGCGACCGACCGGAGCCGACGCGTCGACCAGGATCATTACGACAGCGGCATCGGCCATCGAGTCCGTGAATTCGACGGCGGCACCGCCGGGTAAGGACAGCTCACGGCGCAGTGCGGACTTGCCCGATCCTGCAGTGCCGGTGAGGTGAACCCCTGCAGGTCGACTGACCCTCGCTCGTTCGATCTCGTCGAGCGCAGTCGAATTCCAGCGCCGTAGAACGCTGGTCATGTCTTCCGGCAGTGGCGTCATCGATGCAGAATCCGCACGTAGCCGCGACACAGCGCAAGCGCCGAACGACGTTCGTCGGAGCTGCCGGATGCGGCCGCACGCTGCTGCCACAGCGCCACCTGCTCCACCACGTCCCGCTCCGAACCGGTCTCGATCGACACCCCCAGACGCACTGCTGCGCACCGCATCTCGGCAGCGACGGCCTCATCCGAGGCAAGATACGACTCGACAGCGCTTCGTACCTGCCGATGCCCGGCGGAGATCTGCTGCAACGCGGTGTGCAGCTCGCCGTCACGGGAGGCCGCCGCCGAGGACACGGCGGTCGCCACTGCCGTGATCATGGCATCGACACCGGTGGCATCGGCCAGAACTCGCATCGCGTCGCTGTCGGAAATCGCGGTGTGCCCGCGCACCACGTCGACGAGTAGCGCAAGACCGCGCAGCTCGACACACTCGATCAGCGCTTCTCGCCGACGCGGCGACACGGCGATGTCGGCAGCGCGAAACCTGTCGACCGTCATCATGTCGGCCGGGCGCAGATCGGCTGCCGCGACGGCCCGCACGTCGGCCATGTCCACAGTCGCACCGGTGCCGCCAACACCCCGCAGTCCCGCCGCGGTGGATCCCATCACCGGCAGAACTGTCCGCCCCAGCTGCTCCGAGGCCGTCGCGGCTGCTGCCGAGGGATCGTCGAATGTTTCCGCCTTCGTCAGCACGACGACCGTTCCGTCCAGGGCACCCCTCGGTCGAGAGCTCAGGAATGCAGTGTCGACCGGCGACACCGCGCCCGCTACGACGTGGACGAGCACCTCGCCCGCACTGCTGTCCGTTCTGCCCTCGTGTATTCGCACGTCGAGGCCGTCCGCGTCGAGTTGCACCGAATCGAGAACAGAGACGATCGGGGATTTCCCGACGCCGGCTCGGCCGGTCACTCGCACGATCATCGACTGCAGGCGAGCGTGCAGGGCGGTCTCGACGGCCTCACGTGCATCGCTCGTCGCAGCACGATCACGCAATCGGTTCACACAGGCTTCGGCGGCATCCGTCATCGATTCCCCCAAGAACGATCCGCCGCCCACTTCGGATCGCGGCGCACAGCCCCCTGCTGCGGCACCAATTCTGGCACACGAGATCGGTTTCGGGCCGTCCGGCGAGAGTTGCACCGTTGTAATTCGTCCAGCCCGCACTGCCGCTGATCAGGGACAGGACGGCAAGTCTCAACTTCAACTCGAGACCCACCTGTCACACCCCCCGTCGATGCGCGACAATGGTCCGGTGAACGAGCCTCAGGACACCTCTGTCGACACCGAGGAGAACGCCGCGCAGACCCACCAACGGGGCTCACGGCTGTACCCGCGCGTGACGAGTTTCCGCTCCAGGCGTGGGGCTCTGACCGAAGCTCAACAGACCACGTGGGACAACCTGTGGCCGCGCATCGGTCGCGACGTCGCCGACGAGCAGATCGACGTCGACGCCTGGTTCGGGCGCAGCGGTCCGGCAATTCTCGAGATCGGCTCGGGTACGGGCACTGCCACCACGGCAATGGCGTCGGCCGAGCCGCACGTCAACCTCATGGCCGTCGAGGTCTATCGGCCCGGTCTTGCGCAGACGCTGCAGCAGATCGAAAGAGAAGGCATCGAGAACGTTCGGTTGCTGCGCGGTGACGCGATGGACGTGCTGGAGAACATGCTGTCCTCGGAATCGTTGACCGGCGTGCGCGTCTTCTTTCCGGACCCGTGGCCCAAGGTTCGCCACCACAAGCGTCGGCTGCTGCAGGGACCGACGTTCGCGATGATCGCGGATCGACTGAAGCCCGGCGGCGTTCTGCACGTGGCCACCGATCATGCCGAATACGCTGAGTGGATTGCCGAGGCCGGGAACGCCGAGCCCGGTTTGACCGTTCTCGATTGGGAATCGCCCATGACACACGAGCGGCCGGTGACCAAGTTCGAGGGCAAGGCACAGCAGGTCGGCAGCTCGGTGACGGAATTGATCTGGGGAAAGAAGACAGCATGAGCGTCAGTACGGACATGCCCGACACCGTGGTCGACCCCTCCGAACTCGGCGCGATCGGTGAATCGCGCCACAGCAAACGCGTCCTGCTGGTCTGGGACGCACCCAACCTGGACATGGGTCTCGGTGCAATTCTGGGTGGCCGCCCCACCGCCGCGTACCGCCCACGCTTCGATGCACTGGGCCGATGGCTGCTCAGCCGCACCGCCGAACTCTCCACCTCCGGCACCGCGACACTCGAGCCCGAGGCGACGGTGTTCACCAACATCGCCCCCGGCAGCGCCGATGTCGTCCGACCCTGGGTCGAAGCATTGCGTAACGTGGGCTTTGCGGTGTTCGCCAAGCCCAAGGTCGACGAGGACAGTGACGTCGACGCGGACATGCTCGACCACATCGACTTCCGCAACCGTGACGGCGGTCTTGCCGGTGTCATGGTTGCGTCCGCCGACGGTCAGGCGTTCAAAGGGCCGTTGGAGGCCATCGCAGCGACCGGAGTGCCCGTACAGGTACTGGGATTCCGGGAGCACGCAAGCTGGGCTGTCACGTCCGACATCCTGGAGTTCCTCGACCTGGAGGACATCCCGGGCGTCTTCCGTGAGCCACTGCCTCGGGTGAGTCTGGATTCGCTTCCCGACGAAGGTGCGTGGCTGCAGCCCTTCCGACCGCTGTCCGCCCTGCTCGTCGGGCGCCAAGGAGTTTCTTAAGTGTTCGCCAGATGGGGAGACATCGTCTACCGCCTGCGGTACACCGTTATCGGTGTCATGGTGGCCGGACTGCTGGGCTTCGCTGCCTACGGTCTCGATCTCAACAGCCATCTCAGTCAGAGTGGTTGGGACGATCCGACCTCGGAGTCGGCTCAGGCTGCCCGTCTGGCGGACACCACGTTCGGTCGTGACAAGCAGGGTGACGTCATCCTGCTCTACACCGCACCCGAGGGATCGACGATCGACGACCCCGAGTTCCAGTCCGAGATCGTCGCCAATCTCGACTCGCTCGCCGCCGACCACCCCGACCAGATCGAGAAGGTCAACGGCAGCTACTTCCGCACGGCCACTGCTCCGAACCTCGCCGCACTCGGCACCGCGGACAAGCAACACGCCATTGCCAGCGTCGCCATCGCCGGTGCCAACGACACCGAGCTGACCAACAACTTCCAAGCCGTCAAGGACGTCTTCTACATCGACGGCGTCGACGTGCAGGTGACCGGACTGCAAGCCGTGGCTGGCGCTCTGCAATCGACGATGGCCGGAGACATCCAGCGGATGGAGCTACTCGCCATCCCCGCCGTCGCGGTGCTGCTGTTCTTCATCTTCGGTGGTGTCGTCGCAGCCGCCCTCCCCCTGATCATCGGCGGTCTGACAGTCGTCGGTGCCAACGGCATCGTGAAGGTGTTCACCAACTTCACCGAGGTCAACTCGTTCGTCGCGCCCGTGGTCTCGCTCGTCGGCCTGGGCCTGGCGATCGACTACGGGTTGTTCATCGTCTCGAGATTCCGAGAAGAACTGGGTGACGGCTATTCGACGCCACAGGCCGTGCGCCGCACGGTCATGACGGCCGGTCGCACCGTGGTGTTCTCCGCGACGATGATCGTCGCGTCCCTCGGCGGCCTGCTGCTGTTCCCGCAGGGCTTCCTGAAGTCGGTGGCCTACGGCTCCATTGCTACCGTCGCACTGGCCGCTCTGACGGCCATCACGATTCTGCCCGCGATGCTCGCCATCCTGGGACCCCGCGTCGACGCGCTCGGTCTGAAGTTCATGCGCAAGACCAAATCGAGCGAAGAGATCGAGAACGGCATGTGGGGCCGCCTGACCCGCTGGGTGATGCGCAACCCCGTCAAGGTCACCGTCCCGATTGTGCTCGGCCTGGTGCTCCTGACGCTTCCCGTCGGCAACATCAAGTTCGGCGGCATCAACGAGACCTATCTCCCTCCCGACAACGTCACCCGAGAAGCGCAGGGCGAGTTCGATTCGCTCTTCCCCGGCCAGCGGACCGAACCCATCAAGTTGGTCATCGAGAACGCGCAGGGCCCCACGCTCGCGGCGATCACCACTCAGGCGAACAATGCTCCCGGCCTGGTCGAGCCGTTCTCTCCGGTCGGTGCCAGCAAGGACGGCATCATCGTCTTCAAGGCCGGACTGGTCGATCGCAACGACTCCAAGCCCGCCATCGACTTCCTCCGCAGCATCGACGTGCCCGAGGGAGCGACAATGCTCGTCGGCGGTACACCTGCCATCGAGCAGGACTCGATCAGCGCGCTCATCGACAAGCTCCCGTTGATGGCCGTTCTGGTGGTCTTCATCGTGACACTGCTGATGTTCCTGACGTTCGGATCGTTGGTGTTGCCGATCAAGGCGGTGCTCATGACCGTCCTCGGTCTCGGTGCCACCATGGGCATCCTGACGTGGATATTCATCGACGGCAACGGTGCGGGGCTGATGAACTTCACCCCTGGGCCGATCATGGCCCCGGTGTTGGTGCTGATCATCTCGATTGTGTTCGGGTTGTCCACCGACTACGAGGTCTTCCTGCTCTCTCGCATGGTCGAGGCTCGCGAAAAGGGTGCCAGCACAAGCGAAGCCATCCGCATCGGAACCTCGCATACCGGACGCATCATCACCGCCGCCGCCCTGATCCTCATCGTCGTCACCGGGGCGTTCGCGTTCTCCGATCTGGTGATGATGAAGTACATCGCCTACGGCATGATCGCGGCCCTGATCATCGACGCCACCCTCATCCGTATGTTCCTCGTGCCCGCCACGATGAAGCTGCTCGGCGACGACTGCTGGTGGGCCCCGCAGTGGATGAAGCGAATCCAGCAGAAGCTCGGACTGGGCGAGACCATCCTCGAGGACGAGCTGCTCCCCATCGAAAACGTGCCCGAGCTCGCCCTCGCGGGGGGTGCACCGTCGAGTACCGTCGCGCCGCCGATGCGTCCGGCACCGCGTCGTAGCGAGCCGCTCACCGAGCCCATTCCAGTGGTCGCACCGCACGGTGCCGGTCCGATCAGGGCGACCCACGCCGCGAAAGAGGAATCGCGACGGAGTGTGACGGGACGCCCCGCAACACCACCGGAGCCGACGCATGGCCCCGCTACACCTCCGGCCTCGACTCCCGACCAGGTTCAGGAAGCTCCGCAGCAACGATCGGCTCCTCGACCTGCCCCGAGCCAGCCGGTCCGGCCGCGACCGATCGCCGAACCGGAACCCACCCAGGCCGCCGAGGTCGTTCGGCCCGCTCCCCCGGTCAACCCGGTGGCGGCTCCCCCGACAGCTCAGCCGCCCCGCGCGCCGAGCACACCGCCGAGCCGCACCCGTCCCGCTCGCACACCTCACGCCGAGGAACCGGATTCGCGCTCCATCGAAAGCTGGCTCGCCGACCTGCGAGCACCGAGCGCGTCACCGCCGTCGAGCGCACCACGCAACGGTTCCAAGGGCACTGGTTCGACCGCCAACGGTTCGAGTCACAACGGTCACGGCGAGAACGGCTCGGCCGCGAACGGCACTGCATCCAGCGGCACTGCGCCCCACGGCTCTGCACGAAACGACCACGGCAGCAACGGTTCCGAGCACAACCGTGCCGACAGCAACGGCAATGCCGGATCCGCGCGGAACGGCACGGAGCACACGGATACCGACCGCAATGGCACCGACCGCGACAGCACCAGCGAAACCGCGTCGGGCGAGTCGAACACGCGGTCGGGACGTCGAGCCGCACCGTCCACCGAGGGCGGTGACAGCGGTCGCCATCGCGGCGGCGAGAACGGGCACGTACTGAGCGTCAGCGAATTGCTTGCGCGCGAACGCAACCGCTGAAAGCACTGACGCGCAAGCTGCACTCCTGCCTCGATAGTCGTTACGCAAGCTACACTCCTGCCTGACAGTGGGGGTCGACGTTTCATTCGCGTGGCGGCGGTAGTCGCGCGCTTTCGGGGGGAGTTACACACACGTGTTCGTGCGATGGGGAACCTTGGTCCACCGCCTTCGATACAGCGTTCTCGGGGTGATGGTGGCCGGGCTGGCAATCTTGGCGGCGTACGGCTGGGATCTACCGGACCATTTGAGCCAGAGCGGATTCGACGATCCGACGT
This sequence comes from Rhodococcus sp. ARC_M12, assembly GCF_022810385.1. Lineage (NCBI taxonomy): Bacteria > Bacillati > Actinomycetota > Actinomycetes > Mycobacteriales > Nocardiaceae > Rhodococcus > Rhodococcus sp. ARC_M12. Next base: position 138,749 of record NZ_JALGQI010000008.1, read on the forward strand.
CGCAGTCGGCCGCGGCCGGCAATCTTGCGAACGAGACGTTCGGACGTGACACCGAGGGCGATGTCATCGTTCTCTACACCGCCCCCGAGGGCTCGAACATCGATGATCCGTCGTTCGGTGCGGCGATCACCCAGAACCTCGATTCGCTGGTCGCCGACCACCCGGACCGCATCGCGAAGATCAACGGCAGCTACTTCAGAACCGCGGAAGCACCCGTGCTCGCGGCGCTCGGCACCACCGACAAGCAGCACGCCATCGCCAGCATCGCGATCGTCGGCGACAACGACACCGAACTGACCGAGAACTTCCAGGCCGTCCAGAACGACTTCTACATCGACGGCGTCGATGTGCAGGTCGCCGGACAACAGGCGGTGGCTGCCTCCTTGCAGTCGACGATGACCGACGACATCCATCGCATGGAGGTCCTCGCCATCCCCGCCGTCGCGGTGCTGCTGTTCTTCGTTTTCGGCGGCGTCGTCGCTGCTGCGCTTCCCCTCATCGTCGGTGCGTTGACGGTCATCGGAGCCAACGGCATCGTGAAGCTGTTCACCCACGTCACCGACGTCAACACCTTCGTCGCACCGGTGGTGTCGCTGGTGGGGCTGGGCTTGGCGATCGACTACGGCTTGTTCATCGTCTCCCGTTTCCGAGAGGAGCTGGGCGACGGCAGATCGACGCCCGATGCGGTCCGTCGAACAGTCATGACGGCCGGTCGCACAGTGGCGTTCTCGGCGACGATCATCGTCGCGTGCCTCGGTGGCCTGTTGCTGTTTCCGCACGGGTTCCTGCGGTCGGTCGCCCTTGGTTCGATTGCGACGGTCGCTCTCGCGGCGTTGACCGCGATCACCATCCTGCCGGCCATTCTGTCGATCCTCGGCCCACGCGTCGATGCCCTCGGCCTCGCGTTCATGCGTAAGACGAAGTCCTCGGAAGAGATCGAGAACGGCAGATGGGGCAGGCTCACCACCTGGGTGATGCGCAATCCCATCAAGGTGGTCGTCACCATCGTTCTCGGACTGCTGGCCCTGACGTTGCCCATCGGCAATCTCGCGTTCGGCGGAATCAACGAAACGTATCTGCCACCGGACAATCCGACACGAGTGGCGCAGGAACAGTTCGACGAGTTGTTCCCCGGCCAGCGCACCGAGCCCATCAAGCTGGTCATCCAGAACGCGCAGGGCCCCAACCTCGCGGCGATCACCACCCAGGCGAACAACGCACCCGGCCTGATCGAGCAGTTCACCCCGGTCGGTGCCAGCAAGGACGGCATCATCGTCTTCAAGGCCGGGTTGATCGATCGGAACGACAGCGCGCCCGCCATCGAATTCCTCCGCAGCATCGACACTCCCGACGGCACGACGATGCAGGTGACGGGAACGCCTGCGATCGAACGAGATTCGATCGACGCGATGGTCGACCGTCTACCACTGATGGCGGTACTGGTCGTCCTGGTCGTGACCGTACTGATGTTCCTCACATTCGGATCTCTGGTGCTGCCGATCAAGGCGGTACTGATGACGACGCTCGGCCTCGGGTCCACCATGGGCATCCTGACCTGGATCTTCATCGACGGTCACGGGGCCGCGTGGATGAACTTCACGCCGGGTCCGATCATGGCGATGATTCTGCTGTTGATCGCTGCGATCGTCTTCGGACTCTCCACCGACTACGAGGTCTTCCTCCTGTCCAGGATGGTGGAGGCTCGTGAAAATGGCTCCAGCACAAGCGAAGCCATCCACATCGGCAGTTCTCACACCGGACGCATCATCACCGCTGCGGCCTTGATACTCATCGTCGTCACGGGAGCATTCGCATTCTCCGATCTGGTGATGATGAAATACATCGCCTACGGCATGATCGCCGCCCTCATCATCGACGCAACGGTCATTCGCATGTTCCTGGTGCCTGCGACGATGAAACTGCTCGGCGACGCGAGCTGGTGGGCACCGGCCGGCATGAAACGAATGCAACGCAAGCTCGGTCTCGGCGAAACGGCTCCCGAGGACTCCTGACCCACCCTGCCGTCGCCCCCTCGCAACGCGTGAATGGACCACTGCACCGTCGAGACGTATGCAATGGTCCATTCACGCGGAGTGGCCGGGCCGGGGTCTGTCATGTCAATGGACCACTGCACCGTCGAGACGTATGCAGTGGTCCATTGACGCAGCAGGGGGTCAGGAAGAAACTGCCGCACTTTCTCGATCCGCGAACACCTTGGCGTATCGGGTACCTGCGATCAGCAGCAGCAGTCCCTCTGCGATGAAGGCGATGACTCGGAACAGGCCGTCCAGGGCGACGAGGTCGAACAGGAACAGTTTTGCGATGGCCGCGGCGGTCAAGGACAGTCCGGCCAGCAGAGCCAGATGGGCGTGCGTGGCGCTGCGCAAACCGAACGCCAGGAGTGCGAAGGCTGCGATCATCCACTCGATGGTCGCCGCGGTGTGCCCTGCCGTGAAACCTGTTGTTTCGCCGCCGATTCCGATGCCGAGGGTCACGGTGGCCGCCGTCAGGCCGTACAGCGCGAGTACGCCGGAGACGATAGCGAGGGTCTGCAATCCGTCGTCGACCAGTTTCAGTTCGGCGAGCACGTAGCAGAAGGCGAAGGCCGTTGCAGCGAGCAGGATTCCACCGAGGGCGATGCCGACACTGCCCACTGCGTGATCGGAGTCCAGCAGCGCCTGTGGCGGACTGACCGAGACGAACATCAAGGTGCCGATCACGCCGAATCCACTGCCGATCGAGTATGCGAGCGTCGAACGGGTGCTGTGCGCCACCGCGATGAGAGCCAGGGCGAGGGCGAACAACACGACCGGGCGGATCTCGAGGGTCGTCGACTCGACTGCGGCCTGCAGCGTCGCCAGGGCACCGATCACCGCGACGGTGATGCGGGCATGTGCCGGCAACCAGCTCACCACAGCCACGATCGCCACGGCCGCAGCCGCGAGAACCAGTTGAAGGGCGACGGTGGCAGCGCGATCGAAGATATCGACCGAGAGCAGGACGGGCAGCGACGGCAGGGCGATCATCACGGTCGCGACCACATCGGAGACGTTGCGGCGCAACAACTCCAGCGACATCCCGATTCCGAGCACTGCCGTGAGCACGATGGCCAGGAGCAGCCAATAGTTGTCGGTCGAGCCGTTCATGTCGGCAGCGGCGACCGCAGCCAACACCGCGCCGACGAGGGGAACGGTCCGAACGACCTGCAGCAGCTGCCAATTCCGACCGATCTGAGCCGGGAAGCTCGCGACATAGGTGGCGATGAAGAAGGCGATCAAGGCCAGCGTGAGGCCGTCGGTCAGTACCGGACCACACACTGCGACGCCGGCGAGGATCAGCACAGCCATCGGCTGCGACTTCCACTGCACTGCGAGTGCCGTTCCGGCTGCGCCAATTCCGAATGCGGTGATCAGCCCGAGCACGGGATCGAGCCAGCCGTACAGGACGGAAGTCGCTATTACATCGAGGTACAGGCCCGCGATACCGGTGGCAGCGAGGGCAATTCCGCCGACGCGTCCGCCGGAGCGGCCGAACACTCGAACGCCTGCACCGATCAGCGCGAGCGAGAACACTGCGCCCGCAGCGACCCGCAGCGGCGGGCCGAACCACCCGGCCTGTGCAGCGAGAACGAGCAGCATCACCACGCCGACGAGGGTGACGCCCGCACCGGCGACGGCCAGCAGACGGCTGATCACTCCGTCCCGCTGCCACCACGGCTCACGAGGCGGAGCCGGCGGACGAGGCGCGACGACCGGCCCCCGTGGTGGCGTGGGGTAGGTCGCGGCTGGCTGCGGCCGAACCATCTGCTGCACCTGCGGCCGACCGACAGTGTGGCCGAACGGCTGACCGTACGGCTGCGGGGGTACCGGTGGTGCGGCGGCAGGATGTACCGGGGCCGATGCCTGCCGCGTCGGAGCGGGAGCCGTTGCGGCCCCGAGTTGCGACTGCAAGGTCTGCAGATCGACGGCCACCTGACGCATGTGGTCGCCCAGGGAATCGAAGCGGCTGGACAGGCGCGCGACGAGTTGCGGATCCAGCCCGGAGTTCTGGGAAGAAGTCATGGGTTAGATCCTGCGACCGTCGTGGCCGAAAAGCGTGAGTAGTGCTACTCGGATTGCTCGAGTAGAACCGCCTCGCTAGCCGAACATCCGGCGGATCGAGCTACCGAAGGGGTGCTTGGCGGTCACCGAACCCAAGCGGACCTTGCCCGAGACCACAAGATGGAGCGGTCCGTACGGGGGCCCGGTGCGAACCTTGTTGGTGGCGCTGCCCGCCACCGTCTCGACGCGGTTGAGATCGACGGTCGCTTCGGTCGGCACGATCAGTGTCACGGTGCTGCAGTAATCGTCGACGTGTATCTCGACCACCTGCGTCGACATGATCGCCTGGGTGAAGTCGAGTGTCACCGTGGACATACGGGTGGAGACGCGCAGGCTCGGCGGCACGTTCCAGGGTCCCTTGCGGGTGACGGTGGACATGGTGCCGCGCAATGTGTCCGACGCGCCGCTGCCGTGCCCCCAATGCTCCTGCACGACGCGACGCGGGGTCGGTTGCGGGGTGGGCGCGGCGAAGGGTTTCGGTGCCGGGCGATGTTCCTCGGCGATCTGCATCCCGGGTAGGTCGGCGAGAACCGAGTTCAGCTCACCGCGGGTCTTCGACGCCAATGCGGTGTCCATTCGCTCGGTGAACTCGCCGAGCGACAACATGCCCTGCCCCACGGCGCGCTGCAGCAGCTCTCCGACGTGTTCGCGTTCGGCATCGGACACTCGCAGATCCCTTGCCTCCATGGACTCAGGGTAGCGAAGATCTCAGGCTGCGCGACCGCCCAGTACCGAGAGCATTCCGGAGATCGACGCGGGCCATCCGAACTGTTCTGCACGCGACCTCGCGGCGACGCGGCGGCCGTCGACCGGTAGTTCGAGCACTCGTTCGATCTCGGCGGCGAATCCGGCTGCGGTGTTCTTCGAGGAGCCGCCGCAGTGCGGAGTGACGATCTGCGCCAGAGCCGAGGTCTCGGAGACGACGACGGGGGTGCCTGCGGCGAGCGATTCCAGAGCCGCGAGGCCGAACGTCTCGTGCGGCCCAGGCGCGAGGGCGATGTCCGCCGAGGCCAGCAGGGCCGCGACAGCCGACCTGCCGTCGACGAAACCGAGGAAGTCGACGGGAAGACCGCGGGCGCGTCGTTCCAGGCTCGCTCGGCGGGGACCGTCGCCTGCGATGATCAGCCGCGCCTGCATACCCGAGTCGCACAGCGCGGCAAGCGAGTCGATACTTCTCTCGACGTGCTTCTCGACCGAGAGCCGGCCGCAGTGCACGAGCAGCCGATCGGCGGTGCCCAACCACGCGGTGCGCTCGCCTACCTGCCGACGACGCGGATGGAACAGGTCGAGATCGACACCGAGCGGCACTCGGTGCACGTTGCGAACACCGATGCGCTCGAACTCCTGTTGCGCGAACTCCGTGGTGCACACCACGGCGTCGTACGACGCGGCGGTGCGACGGTTGGCCACGTCCGCGATGGGGCGGGCGCAGCGCATCGGCATGGTCTGCGCGAGCAGACGGTCGAGGCGTTCGTGCGAGATCATCACGCTGCGTACGTCTCGGCGCGCCGCCCAGGCACCCATTCCGCGCAGCGTGAGGCGGTCCGATACTTCGATCACATCGGGTCTCAGTCCGGCCGCGACCGAGGACACCCGCCGCGGATCGGCCACCCGATAGCCGCCGGTGAACGGGATCTGCGGTGCCGGTACCTCGATGCGCACCACTCCCGACGGCAGCAGTGTCTCGCTCCATCGATCTCCCGGCACGATCAGACTCACGTCGTGGCCCCTGGTGACGTACCCCGACCCGAGCTGGTCGACGGCCGTCCGCAAACCGCCGGACCGCGGTCCGTAGAAGTTCGCGAGCTGGACGATGCGCACTCGATCAGTCTGCTCGGCGACAAGTCCTCCCGACGGCGCGGCGATGGATGCCGGCCGAACCTTCGCGGAATTCTGTGTGGGGATCGCTACCAGCGGGTAGAGGACACAGATGCGAGTGACACTGCAATCGACCGGAAACGCCGCGGCTCCCGAGGTCTGGGAGCGCTACATGGAACCGACGGCCTGGAAGACCTGGGCGCCGCAGATCATGGGCGTCGAGTATCGCGGTGAGCGACTCAACGCGGACACCACCGGCCGAGTGCTGGGGCCGCTGGGTGTGCCGATCGACTTCCGGGTGCATTCGGTCGACGAGCATTCGTGGACGTGGGCATGGTCGGCGTGGTTCCAGAATCAGGCCATCGGGGTCGATCTGACGCACGGTGTCGTCGCACGACCCAACGGCACGAGGGCATGGCTGACGATCGACGGACCCCTGCCGCTGGTGCTGCCGTACGTGCCGGTCGCCAAGTTCGCGCTCGGCAGGCTGTGCGCCCAGTAGCGCTACTCGGACCGCGTGACGGTCTTCTCGTCGGACTGATCGGCGACGTCGGTCGGCTCGGGCGTCGGCAACGAGGACTCCTCGCCCGACCCGTCCAGATGGCCGTCGAACTCGTCGATCGCCTCGGCGCGTTCGTCGCCGGTCTGATCGAGATCGGCGTCGACACCTTTCGAGTGCTTCGCCGGGTCGACGGTGGTGTCCACTGCATTGTCGTTGTCGGTCATGGGATGCAGAGTGCCCCTCGGCTGCAGACGCAAACCCTCACAGCCCCTTCTCGATGACGTAGCGGGTCAGTTCGACGCGGTTGGCCAGTTGCAGTTTTCGCAGGGTCGCCTGCACGTGATTCTCGACGGTGCGGTGACTGAGCGTCAGCCGGGTGGCAATCTGCTTGGCGCTCAGACCCTTTGCCACCAGGCGTAACACCTCGGTTTCGCGGTCGGTCAGCGTCGGGCGCGTATCGGACGCCGGTTCCGGTGACGAGGACATACGGCGGAACTCTCCGAGTACGAGGCCCGCGAGGCCCGGAGTGAACACCGCCTGTCCGGCCGAGGTGGCGCGAACGGCGTCGAACAACTCCTCGGCCGATGCACTCTTGACCAGATAACCCGTCGCGCCCGCCTTGATGGCGTCGAGCACGTCGTTGCGTTCTGCGGACGCCGAGAGCACCAGGATCTTGGTCTGCGGCGACGCGTCGAGGACGGCGACGGTGGCGTCGGCTCCGTTGCCGTCGGGCAGGTGCATGTCCATCAGCACGACGTCGGGGGTGGTCGCTCGGGCGCGGCGGCCGGCAGCGGCGACGCCGTCCGCCGTGGCGACGACGCTGAAACCGGCGGCGGCGAGATCTCGGGCGACGCCGTCCCGCCACATCGGATGATCGTCGACGACCATCACCGCGATATCGGCATTCGTTTCCTCGGTCACTTCGGTTCCCTCGTTCGTGGAATACGGATCTCCCATTCGGTGCCCGCCCCGTCCTCTGTATCGAGTATCGCAGTGCCACCGAGAGATTCGACGCGGCCGAGTATCGATTTCGAGACGCCCATCCGCCCCTCGGCTTCGGCGGCTGCGAGCCGTCCGGCAGGGATTCCGCGGCCGTCGTCGCGGATACTGACGATCAACTCCCCGTCGACATCCTCGAGCAGTACGTACGCCTTGGCTTCCGCGCCCGCATGGAGTTCGACGTTGGACAGCGCGGTCGCGACGACTGCAGCGAGTTCCTCGGCCACCTCGGATTCGACGAGCACCGGGTCGGCAGGCGTCGAGACGGCGACGGCGGTACCTGCCTGCCTGCGCAGCAGTGCCCTGACGTCGACGATCGAGTCGGTGTGATCGCCGCGCGGTACTGCCTGTTCCGAGATCAGCACGCGCAGGGCGACTTCCTGTTCACCGGCCAGCTCGGCGAGTTCGGCTGCCGGACCGCCTATTTCGAGACCTCTGCGTCGGACGAGGGCCAATACCTGAAGCACCCCGTCGTGCACCTGTCGGGCGAGCCGCTCACGTTCCTCGGTGATCGCGGCCGATCGTGCTGCCCGACGCAACTCTCGGTGGGCGCGCCGGGCGGTGTTCGACGCCAATCCCAGCGCCAGTCCGGCCGAGAGCAGCACCGGGGCGGTGGCGTCGGACCAGAGGTCGGAGTCGAAGCGGTCGCGGACGAGCGCGCTGACCACCGACATCGCCACCCCGGACGCGATTCCGCCCTTGGGGCCCCACAGGATCGCGGCGGAGATGACGGCGTTGGTGGCCCACAGTGTGGTCGGCAGAGTCTGGCGAGTGCTGTACCAGTCGTAATCGGCCACCAGTCGCGTCGATGCCATCAATGCGAGGACGATGACCTGGTCTGCGAGCACCACCTGCCAGCGCGGAAGCGAGGCACGTGCGAGCAGCAACGCCGACGCCCCGGACCACACGGCCATCAGGGCCACGAGGAACCAACTCAGTCGTGGGTTGGTGTAGTTGTCGACGGTCGCGGCCTGGTAGCTGATGGCGTAGACGAGTGTGACCAGACGAAAGGCCTGCGAGGCCCGCCAGAGCGGGGTGTCCGGATCGGACGAGGACAGCGTGGCCCTCACCCGGTCAGCCGTCCGCATCGGTCTTCGGACCTGCGCTCGTGGAATCCGGGATCGTCAGCTCTCCCTTGGCAAGCCGATCCGGCTCGTCGCTACCCGGTGGGGTGTGTGGGTCGCTCGGGTCCGCGGAGTACAGCGGGTCGGTCACCTCGAGTTCCTCGTAGACCTCGTCCGGATCGTCGGCGAGCAACGACCGCACGGCAGTGTTGAGGACGGCGACGATCGGCACGGCCAGCAGGCCGCCGACGATGCCGGCGAGCAGAATGCCGACGGTGATGGACAGCACCACCGCCAACGGATGCAGACGCACGGCACGACCCAACAGAAGTGGTTGCAGCACATGGCCTTCGAGTTGCATGACGGCCACCACGATGCCGAGAGTGATCACCGCGGTGATCAGGCCCTTGGTGACGAGAGCGATGAAGACCGCGACGAATCCGGTCAGCACTGCACCGATGATCGGGATGAAGGCTCCGATGAACACCAGCGAGGCCAACGGGAGTGCAAGCGGCACACCGAGGATGGCGAGGCCGGCACCGATACCGATGGCATCTGCGGCCGCGACGGCCACCGTCGCCCTGACGTAGCCCACCAGCGACCCGAAGCCCTGGATGCCCGCGGTGCGGATCCTTCTGCGGGCCGCGGTCGGTGCCAACCGGGTGACGAACTGCCAGATCTGATCGCCGCCGTACAGGAAGAAGATGAGGACGAACAGCGTGAGCAATGCGCCGGTGAGGATCTCACCGATCACCGCCGCAGTGGTCAGCGCACCGCTGGTGACAGCTTCCTGGTTGTCCTGAATGACCTTGACGACACTGTCCGTCGCCTGCCGAATCTGGTCCTCGCTGATGTGCAGCGGTCCGTTGCTGAGCCATTCTTCGATGCCGTTGATGGACTGAGTGAACTGATCACCCACCTGCGGGAGACCCTCGATGAACTGCTCGACGATGAAGGTCATGATGCCTGCGACGATGCCGATGCTGGCCACGATGACGACGATCACCGCGACGGCCCGTGGGACTCCGCGCCGATGCATCCAGTCGACGACCGGCACGAGCATGGCCGCCGCCAGCAGCGCGAGACCCAGTGGAATGACGACAGTGCTCAACTTCGCCACCACGTACGCAAAAGTGATGAATCCGGCAAAAAGGACAAGCAGTCGCCACGTCCATTCGGCACCGATCCGCACCAGCGGATGCACCGAATCCGCGGCCGAAGTGAGGCCCGGAGACGCCCCCGTACCTTGCGCCCGCAACTCGTCGGTGCTCACCCGCTAAATTTAACCCGTGCTGGCATCTTTCCGAGCGGTCTCGCTCACCCTGAAGAGTCGCTGGCCGCTCTATATGTTCTCGATGCTCATCGCCAATGTCTTCGGTGCGGTGCTCGTCTTCGCCTTCGTCCGCTACGGGCTGCCCATCCCCGAATCGGATTCGATCGTCGCCGACCGCGTGCGCAACGTGTACATCTTCGGGGCGTACCTCCTGGTGGCCCTCGTCGTCAGCCTGATCTACGCGTATTACCTCCTGCGCTCGGTGATCCGGTGGCAGCTCCGCGGGGGACCGCCCACCCGCAAGGAACAGATGACGACCCTGCATGCACCGTTGCGTCAGGCGATCGTGCACCTGATCCTCTGGATCATCGGCGGCGTCATCTTCGTACTGTTGACCATTGCGGAGATGCCGTCGCTGTCCATCGCCGTCATCGTCACCGTCGGCATGGCGGCCACCGTCACGTTCGGGTTCACGTACATGCTCGGCGAACGAATCCTGCGACCGGTTGCGGCACTGGCGTTGAGCGAGGGCCGATTCGACCGGACCATGACGCCCGGCGTCGGTACCCGCATGGCCATGACGTGGGGCCTGGGCACGTTGATGCCCGTCATCGGCATCATCCTGCTGTGCGCCACACAGATCACCACCGATCTGGTGTTCTCCCCCAACTCGCTCGCCGTGGCCATCATCCTGCTCAGCGTGCTGGCCATCGTGCAGGCGTTCGTGCTCTCGATGCTCACCGCGAGCCAGATCTCGGATCCGATCAGCCAGCTGCACAGCGCCATCGAGCGCGTCCAGCGCGGCGAGACGGACGTCGAGGTGGATGTGTTCGACGGCTCCGAGATCGGCCGCCTCCAGGTGGGCTTCAACCGAATGATGGAGGAATCGGCCGAACGACGCGTCCTGCGAGAGTTGTTCGGCCAGCACGTCGGTGAGGACGTGGCGCGTCGAGCACTGCAGTTCGGAACCGAGCTGGGCGGCGAGACACGATTCGTGGCAGTGCTGTTCGTCGACATGGTCGGCTCCACCGCCACCGCCTCCGAGCGACCACCGAGCGAAGTGGTGGTGTTGCTCAACGAGTTCTTCCGAGTGGTCGTCGACGTCGTCGGACGCCATCACGGGTTCGTCAACAAGTTCATGGGCGACGCGGCCCTGGCGATCTTCGGTGCCCCACTGGACCGTCCCGATGCGCCGACCGCTGCTCTCGCTGCCGCGCGTGAACTGCGATTCGCGCTGAACGAGATCACCGGCCTCGACATCGGCATCGGCGTATCGGCAGGCCTGGCCGTCGCCGGCAACATCGGTGCATCCGAACGCTTCGAGTACACCGTCATCGGTGACCCGGTCAACGAGGCGTCACGACTGACCGAGCTGGCGAAACTGCGTCCCGGACGCGTCCTGGCGTCGACCTCGGCCCTGTACTTCGCCGACGACGAGGAACAGGAACAGTGGGAGCTGGGAGACCAGGTGCAACTGCGTGGTCGACGACGCGCCACCCATCTGGCCTGGCCTGTGGAGTTTCCCGACTCCCCGCCCCACGACGGTTAGTCTGACACGGTGCCCGACCCCAGCTCCACCCGCGGACCCGCAGTGCGGCGTCCGCGAAACCGACTTCGGTGGGTCATGTGGATCGCCGGAATCGCCCTGGTCGCGCTGCTGGTGGGCGAGGCGATATATCTGTGGCCGCGGCTGCACGAATCCTGGACCGCCGTCCGCGAGATCCACTGGGGTTGGCTTGCGGCCTGCGTCTTCGCACAGGCGGTGTCGTTGAGCGCGTTCGGCAGAGTGCAGAAGCAATTGCTCGACGCAGGCGGCGTCAAGGTGCGCCAGCACAAGTCCGTGGCCGTCATCTACGGCAGCACCGCCATGGCGCTCACCCTCCCCGCAGGCCAGGTGTTCTCCACGGCGTTCACCTATCGCGAGACACGCCGCTGGGGAGCGAGCCCGGTCGTCGCGTCCTGGCAGCTGGCCATTTCGGGCGTCATCGCCGCAGCCGGACTGGCCGTCCTCGGCGTTGCGGGCGGGCTCGTGGTCGGTAGCTCGTTCAACACGTTCACCCTCGTGCTTCCGATCGCCGGAGTCATCGCCATCGTTGCCGCGGTTCGATACATCTCGAACCACCCGCAGTCGATCAAACAGATCGCTCGCTGGGGTCTGCGCAAGTACAACGCGTTTCGTAACCACGAGCTCGACGCCGGGGCCGAGGCCATCGACAAGATCATCGGCCAGATCCAATCCGTTCAACTCGGCAAGCGCGACGGCGCGCTCACCCTCTCGTGGTCTGCCGTGCATCGACTCGCAGATGTCGCCTGCCTGGCGTTCGCATGCTTCGCCGTCGGCGCGGATCCACGGTTGTCGGGATTGCTGATCGCGTTCGCAGCCGGCAAGGCCGTCGGATCCGTCCCTCTCGCGCCCGGCGGCCTGGTCGTCGTCGACGCGACCCTCATTGCGTTTCTCACCAGCGCTGCCTCGATCACCGCCTCGCAGGCCGTCGCATCGGCGCTGGTCTATCGCGGGGTCAGCTTCATCCTCGTGGCCATCGTCGGATGGATCGTGTTCCTCGTACTCTTCCGCAAGCACCAGCACGCCGATATCGATTTCGACATCGCACTGCAACAGCAGGAGACCGCGGAGCTGCGCCGCACCGAGGATGTTCGCGACGCGAAGGGCGATCCGGACACCGCATAGGCACTCGCCGCGATATGGCGTCCGTCACCTTCTGTTCACCCGGAATATATACGGACCCCGGTCCGCTTGTGTACTATGAGCATTGAACCTTCAACCAACGAGGAGACTCCATGACCACCGCCATCGCACTTCCCGAGCTCACCGCAGGCACCTGGGCCATCGACGCAACCCACTCCACCATCGGATTCACCGTCCGCCACCTGATGGTCAGCAAGGTCCGCGGCCGCTTCCAGACCTTCACCGGCACCGTCACCGTCGACGCCGACGGCACCCCGTCGGTCGACGCCGAGATCGACGTCGCGTCCATCACCACCGACAACGCGCAGCGCGACGGCCACCTCAAGACCGCCGACTTCTTCGAGGTCGAGAAGTTCCCCACCGCGACGTTCAAGTCCACCTCGGTCAAGGCCGACGGCGGAGACTTCATCGTCACCGGAGACTTCACCCTCCACGGCGTCACCAACTCCATCGATCTGAAGCTCGAGTTCAACGGCGTCAACCCCGGCATGGGCAACGGACCGGTCGCAGGCTTCGAGGCCAGCACCGTGATCAACCGCAAGGACTTCGGCATCAGCATCGACATGCCCCTCGAGGGCGGCGGCGCAGTTGTCGGCGACAAGATCACCCTGAACCTCGACATCGAAGCCGGCCTGCAGGCGTAATTCGTCGGCACCCGCACCACCGAACGGCCCGCACTGCATTCGCCGGTGCGGGCCGTTCGCTGTCGGTGTCTACAGTGGTGCGCGTGAAGTTTCGCTCCCCTGCCGTAGCTGCCGTCATCGATCTCGCCATGATCGTGCTGTTCGCCGCCATCGGTCGCCGCAGCCATGACGAGGCCACCGCGCTGTCCGGCCTGTTCCACACCGCGTGGCCGTTCGTCGTCGGTGCCGCCGTCGGCTGGGTCGTCACGTTCGCTCTGTACCGCAACAAGTTCGACGCGTTCCTCGTCGTTCCGACGGGCATCGTCGTGTGGGTGACGACAGTTGTCGTGGGCATGGTGTTGCGGGCACTGACCGGGCAGGGAACAGCCGGTGCGTTCATCGTCGTCGCGACGGTGTCCACTGCAGTTCTACTGCTGGGCTGGCGCGCGCTGACACGATTCGTGCCCAGCGTTCGTTGACTTCGAGTTCGTCGCGAACGCCTCGGCGCGATAGGATCGACCACGGTGCGCCGGGAAGTCTGGTCGGCAACAACTCTGTGCTGCGCGTCTACCGTCCTACCCGAGGTTGGCCCGCAGCTCGACCAAGCTACCGAAAGGCGCTGTCACCGTGACAGATTCATCATCTCCCAAAACGCGATTGCCGCTGTTCTCACGCGGTTCCTGGTCCGAGGCAGACCGCGTCGCGCAGATCCTGCGTAAAGAGACAGTCGGTGGCGCACTACTGCTCGTCGCAACCCTGGTCGCATTGGTCTGGGCCAACTCACCCTGGTCCGCTGCCTACGACTCGCTGATGGATACCCGCGTCGGGCCCTCGGCGTTGCACCTCGACCTGACTCTGTCGACATGGGCGGCCGACGGGCTGTTGGCCATCTTCTTCTTCGTGGTCGGCCTCGAACTCAAGCGAGAATTCGTCGCCGGAGATCTTCGCGATCCCGCACGCGCGGCGCTACCGGTGGCGGCCGCCATCGGCGGAATGGCAGTTCCAGCAATCATTTTCGTGCTGATCAACCTCGGCACCGGGGACGGTGCACTACTCGGTTGGGCCATCCCGACGGCAACCGATATCGCGTTCGCCGTCGCCGTCCTGGCCGTCATCAGCACTCATCTGCCGACTGCGCTGCGGACCTTCCTGCTGACCTTGGCCGTCGTCGACGACCTCCTGGCCGTCAGCGTCATCGCGATCTTCTATACCGACGACATCAACTTCGTCGCCCTCGGTCTGACGCTGATTCCGCTCGCACTGTTCGCCGTCGCCGTGCAGATGCGCGTCCGGTCGTGGTGGATCCTCATCCCGCTGGCGGTGGTGACGTGGGTTCTGATGCACGAGTCCGGCGTTCACGCCACGGTCGCAGGCGTTCTGCTCGGCTTCGCCGTCCCGGTGATGCGCAGCAAGGCCAACGGCGGCCCGGAGGCCGGCCCCGGCCTCGCCGAACACTTCGAGCACAAGGTTCGGCCCATTTCCGCAGGTATTGCTGTGCCGATCTTCGCATTCTGTGCAGCCGGCGTGACCGTCGGTGGATTCTCGGGTCTGGCCAGCGCACTGACCGACCCCATCGCCATCGGCATCATCGCCGGCCTCGTGATCGGTAAGGCCGTCGGCATCTTCGGCACCACCTACCTCGTCTCCCGCTTCACGCGGGCCACCCTCGACGCCGGACTGAAGTGGCTCGACGTCCTGGGCGTTGCGATGCTCGCGGGTATCGGATTCACGGTGTCGCTGCTGATCGGAGACCTGGCCTTCGGTGAAGGAACCGAGCGCGACGACCACGTCAAGGTGGGCGTGCTCACCGGTTCGATCATCGCCGCCTCGCTGGCCGCCGTCATCCTGCGCAGCCGTAACAAGGCCTACCGCGACATTCACATCGAAGAAACCCGCGACGACGATCACGACGGCATCCCGGACGTGTACCAGAACAAGAAGTAGGCACACACCTCGATCGTGTGATCGACGTGTGTCTACAGTTGTCGCCGTGAACGGGAACCGGCTTCGGCCGTGACACAGCCGCTGGCTCGTCGCCTCGGACTGTTCGACGCCGTCGTCATCGGGGTCGGCTCGATGGTCGGGGCAGGGGTGTTCGCGTCGTTCGCCCCAGCCTCGGCCGTCGCGGGCGCGGGCCTGCTCATCGGGCTTGCCGTCGCCGCGGTCGTGGCGTTCTGCAACGCGACCTCGTCGGCTCAGCTGGCCGCCCAGTATCCGACGTCGGGCGGCACGTACGTCTACGGCCGTGAGCGACTCGGCGAGTGGCCGGGATTTCTGGCCGGGTGGACGTTCGTCATCGGCAAGACTGCAAGCTCGGCGGCCATGGCGTTGGTGTTCGCGGCCTACGTCGCCCCGGCCGGATACACCGAACTCGTTGCAGTACTTGCTATCACAGCGCTGACCACGGTGAACTACTTCGGCATCACCCGCACTGCGACGCTGACGAAGATCTTGGTCGCCGCTGTGCTGACCGTGCTCGTCGTCGGGGTGGTGCTCGGCGTCACCGGCTCGTCGGGGCCGGTCGATTCCGAGCTCGACTCGTTCATCGAGAACGGGTGGTACGGCATTCTGCAGTCGGCGGGGTTGCTGTTCTTCGCCTTCGCGGGCTACGCCCGCATTGCCACGCTCGGCGAGGAGGTGACACGGCCGGAGCGGACCATCCCACGCGCCATCGTCTCCGCTCTCGGTATCGCGCTCGTGGTCTACGCGGTGGTTGCGTTGACACTGCTGTCGGTTCTCGGCCCCGAACTCCTGGCCTCGTCGTCTGCTCCTCTGGTCGATCTCGTCGTCACATCGGGGAATTCGTGGGCGTCGCCGGTGATGCGCGTCGGCGCCGGCCTGGCTGCGCTGGGAGCGCTGCTCGCGCTGATCGCGGGCATCGGCCGCACCTCACTGGCGATGGCTCGCCACCACGACCTGCCGTCGTACCTGGCGGCGGTCCACCCCCGCTACTCGGTTCCGCATCGCGCCGAGATCACCCTGGCCGTGATCGTCTGTGTGCTGGTCCTGGTGGTCGATCTACGTGACGCCATCGGCTTCTCGTCGTTCGGGGTGCTGCTCTACTACCTGGTGGCCAATCTCAGCGCGTTCACCCAGGATGCCGAGCACCGCCGCTACCCACGGGCGCTTCAGGTCCTCGGCAGCATCGGGTGCGTGGTGCTGATCGCCACGTTGCCGGTGTCGTCCATCGTCGTCGGAACAGTCGTGGTCGCGCTCGGAGTCGCGTACCGCGTTCTTCGGGTTCGGCAACTGTTCACTTGACGCCTGATTCGATGAGCGTCAATATAGACGAATGTCGAATCAAGACCGGTCATCCGTCGATGGTGACTGCTGCTCGCCGCTGATCCGCGAACCCCTGAACGCGGATTGGGCCGGAGATCTAGCCCGCATGTTCAAAGCTCTGGGAGATCCCGTCCGGCTGCGTCTGCTCAGCCTCGTCGCCAGCCATGCAGGCGGCGAAGCGTGTGTCTGCGACATCTCCCCTGCATTCGATCTGTCGCAGCCGACGATCTCCCACCACCTCAAGGTGCTCCGCGAGGCGGGGTTGCTCGACTGTGAACGGCGCGGAACCTGGGTCTACTACTCGGTGATTCCCGCTGCCCTGCAGCAGCTTTCCGCAGTGCTGAACGCTGCAGAGTCCACGGAGGTCATGGCATGAGTACGACGACCGATACTGCCGTAGTCGGCAAGCTCTCCACTCTCGACCGGTTCCTGCCCGTGTGGATCGGCGTGGCCATGGTCGTGGGTCTGCTCCTGGGACGCATGATTCCCGGAATGGACGAGGCGCTGTCCACCATCTCCATCGACGGCGTCTCGCTCCCCATCGCCATCGGACTGCTCGTCATGATGTATCCGGTGCTGGCAAAGGTTCGCTACGACCGCCTCGACACCGTCACCGGAGACAAGCGCCTGCTGATCGGCTCGCTGGTGCTCAACTGGGTCCTCGGTCCGGCCCTGATGTTCGCTCTCGCATGGCTTTTCCTGCCCGACCTCCCCGAATACCGAACCGGCCTGATCATCGTCGGTCTGGCTCGATGCATCGCGATGGTCATCATCTGGAACGACCTAGCCTGCGGCGACCGGGAAGCCGCCGCGGTTCTGGTCGCGATCAACTCGGTGTTCCAGGTGTTCATGTTCGCCATCCTCGGGTGGTTCTACCTCTCGGTTCTGCCCGGATGGCTCGGACTCGACCAGACCACCATCGAGGCGTCGCCGTGGCAGATCGCCAAGTCGGTGCTGATCTTCCTCGGCATTCCACTGATAGCGGGATTCGCGTCTCGCTTCTTCGGCGAACGCGCCAAGGGCCGCGAGTGGTACGAGGAGAAGTTCATCCCCAGGATCGCCCCGTGGGCCCTCTACGGCCTGCTGTTCACGATCGTCATTCTCTTTGCGCTGCAGGGTGATCAGATCACGTCACAGCCGTTCGACGTCGTTCGGATCGCACTGCCACTACTGGTGTACTTCGCGGTCATGTGGGGCGGCGGTTACGCTCTGGGTGCCGCGATGGGTCTGGGCTACGAACGCACCACCACCCTCGCGTTCACGGCCGCAGGCAACAACTTCGAGTTGGCGATCGCCGTCGCCATCGCGACGTACGGCGCGACATCCGGGCAAGCACTCGCCGGAGTCGTCGGACCACTCATCGAGGTGCCGGTACTGGTCGGCCTCGTCTATGTCTCCCTCGCACTGCGTAAGCGCTTCTCCCCCGCACCGTCCGTGACCACAGCGACAAAGGAGTCCTGATGTCCGACAACACTTCTCCCTCCAGCCACCGTGCTCAGCCCGAACTACTGATGCCCCAGGCGATTCTCTCGCGCACCGCCGAGAGACTGGCAGCGGAATACGAGGGCATCTTCTCCACCCAAACAGTCGAACGCTACGTCTTCGAGTCCTACACCGCACTGCGTCGAACCTCGAAGATTCACACCCACCTGACCACCCTGGCCGGCAAGTTCGCCGCGGACCGCCTCACCGCACTCGCCCAATCACAGGGTGACGCACCGAAACTCGTGCCCGAGGTGCTGTTCATCTGCGTCCACAACGCCGGACGCTCACAGATGGCCGCAGCCCTGCTCGAGCACCACGCACGGGGACTGGTCCACGTCCGCTCCGCAGGCTCGGCCCCCACCTACGAAATCAACCCGATCGTCGTGCAGGCGATGGAGGAACAGGGGATCGACCTGGGCAGCGAATTCCCCAAGCCACTGACCGACGACGTCGTTGCCGCGGCAGATGTCGTGGTATCCATGGGATGTGGCGACGCGTGCGCGGTCTATCCGGGCAAGCGCTACCTGGACTGGCAACTGACCGACCCCGACGGCAAGTCCCTCGACGAAGTGCGTCTCATCCGCGACGATCTCGACACACGTGTCCGCGAACTGCTCACCGAGCTGACCACCACAACCGTACCGGCCTGAGGTATCCGCCTCGCGCTCGAAAGGCAAACGACTCCATGTCCGACACACCCAGTGTTCTGTTCGTCTGTGTCCACAACGCCGGCCGATCTCAGATGGCCGCCGGATTTCTGACTCATCTCGCCGGCGACACCGTCGAGGTGCGTTCTGCCGGTAGCGCGCCCGCGGACACCATCAATTCCGCAGCAGTCGAGGCCATGGCCGAACTCGGTATCGACATCTCGTCGCAATCCCCGAAGATTCTGACCCCGGAGGCCGTCGAGACGTCCGATGTCGTGATCACCATGGGCTGCGGGGACGCGTGCCCGGTGTTCCCCGGAGTGAGCTACCGCGATTGGGCACTGGCCGACCCGGCAGGCAAAGGCGTCGAGGCGGTTCGTCCGATCCGAGACGAGATCAAGAGTCGAATCGAAGAATTGATCGCCGAACTGGTTCCGGCGAAGCAGAGTTCGGCGTCATGACGACACCCAGCGTGCTGTTCGTCTGCGTCAAGAACGGCGGAAAGTCTCAGATGGCGGCCGGTCTGATGCGCAAGACCGTCGGCGATTCGGTGGAGGTGCACTCGGCGGGAACGAAGCCGAGCGGAACGGTCAACGCACTATCGGCCGAGGCCCTCCTCGAAGTCGGCGTCGACCTCTCCGGTGAACAGCCGAAGCCGATCGACCCGGAGTTGTTGTCTCGCATCGACTACGTGATCACCCTTGGGAGCGAGGCGACGGTCGATCCCATCGACGGTCCGACGTTCGAGAACTGGAACACCGACGAGCCGTCCGAACGTGGTATCGACGGAATCGAACGGATGCGTCTGGTGCGCGACGACATCGCCGCTCGTGTCCAGGAACTCGCATCCCGACTGCGCGGCACCGACGGTTGACTCGAATGACTTCGGAGGTGGTGGTGATCGGCGGCGGTCAGGCAGGACTTGCCGCCGGCTACTACCTGCGACGAGCCGGTGTGGACTTCGTCATCCTCGATGATCAGACGCATGCCGGTGGCTCCTGGCAGGAGTACTGGCCGTCGCTGCACCTGTTCTCGCCTGCCGAGTACTCGCGATTACCCGGTTGGCCGATGCCGCCGTGGCACAGCGGTTTTCCGCCGGCGTCGCACGTCGTGGACTACCTGCGGGCATACGAGAAGAAGTACGAGTTGCCGGTGCGCAGGCCCGTCGACGTGAAGTCGGTGCATCGTACGACCGAAGGCTATCGAGTCGATACGGACGGTGACTCGTATTGCGCCACAACGGTCATCAATGCCACCGGGACGTGGTCGAGACCGTTCTGGCCCAGCTACCCCGGGATGCGGCAGTTCGCGGGATCGCAACTGCATGCTGCCGACTACCGAACACCGGATAGTTTCGTAGGCAAGCGAGTAGGGATTGTGGGCGGCGGGAACTCGGCCGCGCAGATCCTGGCCGAGATCTCCACCGTCGCCGACACCGCGTGGTTCACCAACCGCGAGCCCAGGTTTCTACCCGACGAGGTCGACGGCCGAGTGCTGTTCGATGTCGCCAGCGATCGGGCCCGCGCTCTTGCCGAGGGCGAAGCGGACTCCGGCGGGGTCGCCGGCCTGGGAGACATCGTGATGGTCCCGCCGGTGCGAGACGCGCGCGATCGTGGAGTTCTGCATGCTCGGCCGATGTTCACCGCGCTCACCTCCGACGGCGTCACCGACGGGCACACGACAGAGACGCTGGATGCGATCGTGTGGTGCACGGGTTTCCGCCCTGCTCTGCACCACCTGCGGCCGCTGCATCTGCACGCCGACGGGTCGGGAATCGTGCTGAACGGCAACCATGTTCGAGACGAGCCGAACCTGCTGTTTCTCGGCTACGGCGACTGGACCGGCCCGGCGTCGGCAACGCTCATCGGTGTCGGCCGCACAGCGCGTGCAGCCGTGGACACTGTCATTCGAAGAAGAAAGGTAGATCAGCCATGAAGACATACCCCGTAGTGGTGGTCGGCGCAGGGCCCATCGGCCTGGCCGCCGCGGCGCATCTGACCGAAACCGGTTCCGACGTAGTCGTTCTCGAACGCGGACCGTCGGCCGGCTCGGCAGTGTCCGAGTGGAATCACGTTCGGCTGTTCTCCCCGTGGTCCGAGGTCGTCGACCCCGCTGCTGCCCGACTGCTCGAACCCACCGGTTGGACCGCGCCGGACGGCGACACCTACGCCACCGGACGCGAATGGGTGGAGCAGTACCTCGCGCCCCTCGCCGCCGTTCTCGGCAATGCCGTCCGAACCGACTCCGAGGTGGTCGGCGTCGCTCGCCGCGGACGCGACCGCGTGGTCGACGCCGGCCGCGCCACCGAACCGCTGTCGGTGCACATCCGCCACTCCGACGGCAGCGAGGAACGCATCCTCGCCCGCGCCGTCGTCGACGCATCCGGCACCTGGGGATCACCGAATCCACTGGGCAGCGAGGGACTTCCGGCCATCGGCGAGAAGGCCGCCGCAGACCGGATCGACTACCGGGTGCCCGACCTGACCGCCCCGGCCACTCGATCCGCATTCGCAGGCAAGCACATCGTCATCGCCGGCAGCGGGCACTCGGCTCTGACCGCGATCATCACCTTCGCCGAACTCGCCGCGGACGAGCCCGGTACGACGCTCACCTGGGCCGTGCGTCGAGGCGTCACCGCAGAGGTTTTCGGCGGCGGAGAAGCGGACGAACTCGCCGCTCGCGGCGCTCTGGGCCAACGCGCCAAGAAGGCGGTCGACGACGGCTTCCTCACCGTCGTCTCGGGCTTCCGCACCGAAACCGTTGCGGTGGAGGGAGATCGGCTCACTCTGATCGGTGACACCGGATCGCGCATCGAAAACGTCGACCGCGTCGTCGCGCTCACCGGGTTCCGCCCGGATCTGTCCTGGCTGTCCGAGGTTCGCCTCGACCTCGACCCCACCCTGCAGGCACCGAGATTCGTCGCCGACTTGGTGGACCCCAACATGCACTCGTGCGGATCGGTGTCCCCGCACGGCGTCGAGGAACTCACCCAGCCCGAACCGGGCCTGTACCTGGTGGGCATGAAGAGTTACGGCCGTGCACCGACATTCCTGGCGATGACCGGATACGAGCAGGTTCGCAGCATCGCCGCCGAACTCGCAGGCGACCACGAGGGCGCGCGAAAGGTGGAGCTGACGCTTCCCGACACCGGCGTCTGCGGTGGCGCAGGCCTGTTCGACGAGCCCGACGCCCCGTCGACCGGCGGTTGCTGCGGAGCCCCTGCGGCACCCGAGCTGATCACCATCGGCGCACCGCTTCGTGACTGATTCCGAGACAGTCGATTCGGCGTCGCCCTCGGACGCGTCACACCCGGGGCGACGCCGGATTCTCTCGATTCTGTGCCTCACCGAAATCACCAGCTGGGGAATTCTCTACTACGCCTTCCCCGTTCTGTCCCCCGCCATCACTGCCGACACCGGTTGGTCGACGACGTCGATCGTGGCCGCGTTCTCCCTGAGCCAGTTCGTCGCAGCGATCATCGGCATTCCCGCCGGGCGCATCCTGGACCGGCACGGCCCACGGTGGGTGATGACCGCCGGGTCGATGCTGGCAATACCGGCATTGATTCTCGTCGCGACATCCCGCACTCTGCCGGTGTTCTTTCTCGGTTGGTTCGTTGCCGGTATCGCCATGGGCGCGGTGCTCTACCCACCTGCGTTCGCCGCACTGACCCGGTGGTGGGGCACCGACCGCGTTCGGGCCCTGATGATTCTCACGCTCGCGGCGGGTCTGGCCAGTACGGTGTTCGCTCCGCTGACGGCCGTCCTTTCGATCCATACCGATTGGCGTCGGACATATCTGGTGCTCGCAGCGGTTCTGCTGCTGATCACTGTTCCCGGACACCTGATCGGGTTGCGCGGACAATGGCCGTCGACGAGTGAGCCCGCGCACGCGCGAGCAGTACCTTCTGCTGAAAAGACTGTTCGTAGCCGTCCGTTCGTCATGCTCACCGCAGCAATGAGCGTCACCGGTCTCGTCGCGTTCGCTGGAATTTTCAATGTGGTTCCGCTGCTGATCGAACACGGTGCCGATACCGCCGCCGCCGCAACGGCTCTCGGATTGGGCGGAGCCGGGCAAGTCCTCGGCCGCATCGGTTACCTTCCGTTGCAACGCTTCGCAGGCACCCGAACCAGGACCGTGGGGATCATCGCAGCAACTGCCCTGTCGACCATCCTGCTCGGCGTCGCCACCTCGGTCGTGGCGCTGACCGCCGTCGCGATCGGTGCCGGACTCGCGCGCGGACTGTTCACACTCGTCCAGGCCACCGCCATAACCGATCGCTGGGGCCCTGGTCAGTACGGGCATCTCAGCGGCATCATGTCTGCTCCGATCGTGATTGCGATGGCATCGGCACCCTGGGCCGGCACCGTGCTTGCCGAATGGACCGGAAGCTACTCGGGTGCTTACGTCGTGCTCGGCCTACTGGCGCTGACCGCCGTCGGAATGGCGACGCTGAGCATGCCGAACACCGTCCGTCAGCCGAACGCCTGGTAGCCCAGCCACCCGGCGAGACCGAGACCCAGAATCCCGACGCCGATGCGCAACACGATCGGTGAGATGACCTTCACCGTCGGCGGCCCGCACGCGCCGCCGACAAAACACCCGATCGCCAGTGCAAGCGCAGCCCACCAGTTCACCTGGCCGGAGAACGAGAAGATGATGGCAGCAATGAGATTGGCGATACCGAGGAAGAAGCTCTTCAGAACGCTTGCGCGCCAAAAGGTATCCGCGGTGCAGATCAACGCCAGCGCTAGAAATATGACGCCTGCTCCGGCACCGAAATAGCCGCCGTAGATCGCGACGGCGAACAATGCCAGCGGATAGAGCGTCGGAAACTGCTTGTCTCCGGACAGCTTTCGAATGCTCGGCTGCAGCAAGAGCGCAATGGCTGCCATCGCCACCAGGAACGGGACAACCGCCTCGAACGAACCGTCCGGGGTGACGAGCAACAGAACGGCGCCGGTGCTACCGCCCAGCGCGGAATAGATCGCGTACCGAACCAACTGCTTGCCGTCCTTGGCCAGCTCGGCCGAGGAACTCGCCGTCGCGCCTACACCGGCGGCGACCAACGCGACCGTGTTCGTCACGTTCGCGGACACCGCAGGTAGACCCACCGCCAGCAGAGCCGGATAGGACACCAGCGATGCGAGCCCGGTGACGAACCCGATGAGTCCGGCGAAGAACCCGGCCACCACCAGAAGTCCGAAATCGAGCACAGTCACCGAATAAAACTACCGTGCCTAACGATCTGGCAGGCACCGCAGGGTTCACTCCACCGGGTTCGCCATCTCCTGCAGCAACCGGCTGGTCATGCGCACTGCCTGATCTCCACCGTCCGCGTCCTCGATGTAGACCGCGAACGCGACGTCACCGCTGGTGGCGAGCACGAATCGATCGTCGGCACTTTCCCCGGCGAATCCCTGCACCCCGTCGAAGGTATCGAGGCCGCTGCTCCTCGACGAGTCGGCGATTATGCCGCGCAATCGATTTGCCGCATCCGAGCCGATGGTCACGGACTCCCGATTCGCGACGGCGGTCTGACCGGCGACGATAGCGGGAACCGGAGCGCTGCCTCGCGAGATCGCGGCTGCCATCTGCGCGAGCCCGAACGGCGTCACCGTCGCCTCGTTTCCGGAGGCCGTGGACACGGTCCTGATGCCGTCGATCGCACTGCGGCTGTCGGCGGGAGTACCGGTGTAGGCATCGAGTCCTGGCATCGAGTAGCTGATGCCGAGACCGAGCCCGGCAGCGGCATCCTCGGCGCTGTCGTCACCGCGATCGGACTGCACTGCCTTCACCAACTCCGATGCGGTGCCGGCCGGGTAGGACCCTCCGAACACGACGTCACCCTGCTCGTTGGCGTAACTGTTCTGTGCTGCAGCGAGAATCGCGCCGGTCGAGGTGGACAGTGCGACGATCGATGCCGAAGACCCCGCCATGACGACCGCGTTCTCGGCTGCCAACTGGACGCGCGGGTCGAGTGTCGCGTGCAGATCCGGCCCACCCGGTCCCTGGAATCCGACGCGGCGCTCGCCAGTTCCGTCGACGGTGTACGTGTCGACGGCCCATCCCGCGGTGGCGTCGCGACCGGCTTGCCATGCGGCACGCAGAGAATCGAGCACCGGTGACGTGATACGCCGGTCGTCGACGATGAGCTTCGGCTGCGGGGCAACCACCACACCCGGCACGGCCCGCAGATCGTCCTCGAGAACGGCGAAGTCGTCGTCGCGCAGGGTCACTGCGGTGATCGGTGCACCGCCGGCCGAATTCAGCTCTGCTATCATCGATTCGGAGGTGATGAGCGGAGCGACGACATCGATGATGTCGGCGAGTTGCTGCGTGGACGCAACCGGATCACTGGTCTGCGCCGGGTCGAGAGAGATGGCGTTGATGGTCCGCTCACTCATCAGCACGTTGTTCGCGGCGTCGAAGATCAACGGGGGCGCAGCGTCGGTGCGGGTGTAGCGGACCGAGCCACCGGAGGTGAGGTCGGGTACGAGCGTGGCCGGATCCCACGCGATGCGCCAACCCACGCTGAGTTTCTTGGTCGAGCCCTGTGCGCTGTACTTCCAATCCTTGCCCTCGCCGAAGTTCCACGCAGACGCAAGAGTGAAGAAGCCGCTCTCGTCGGAGAGGTCCATGTACTGGGTCAGGTCGAAATCGCCAGTGGACGTGCCGCCGGCCGACAAGCCGTCGAACATTTGGTTCAGAGCCGCTGCCGCGGCGTTCGGGTAGGTCGTCAGCGCGGCGGCGGCTGCAACATCGCGGTTGTCCAGCGCATCGACGAAGTTCGAGACCAACACCTCGGCCTCGCTTGGCGGCCGATCGACCATCCAGAACACGGCCGAGACCGTCAATGTCGCCGAAGCTGCCACGGCGACGAGGTAGCGACCGCGAACCTTGCGCGGGCCACGACGGAGACGACTCATAGAACTCATGAGTCACAATATTCACTGTAGTCACACGAGTAACAAGCACGGTATTCATACGAGCCGGTCACGATTGAGATACATCGCGGTCGGCCTACCTCAAGCTGTTCACCTCAGGAAGCGACCCGCAGCTTCGATGGCCGGCGTCGAGCTGCCCGCGTTGTTCACGAATACCGCGAACGCGAGATCGCCGGAAATCCCGACGAACCAACCGTGAGCGCCTTCGTTGTTGGCACCGAATTCAGCGGTGCCGGTCTTGCCGAGCAACCCGGGGATGTCGTTCAGCGCCGTGGCCGTGCCGCCGGTGATGGTCTCGCGCATCATCGTCTTGAGCTGTTCGGTCACCTGCGGGTTCACCGCTGTCGGCTGCATGTTGCCCACGCCGGGCTCACCTGCGACGACCGTGGGCGCACGCAATCCGTTGTTGGCAATGGACGACGCCACCAGCGCCATACCGAACGGCGACGCGGTCACCTGGCCCTGGCCGATGGCGGATTCGACGCGCTGCGCCGGGGTATCGGCCGACGGCACCGAGCCGGTGACGGTGGTCAGGCCCGGGGTCACGTAGTCGACGCCGAGTCCGAACTGAGCAGCCGCGTCGGTCAGACCGTTCGGCGGGAGAGCGACACCGAGCCGGCCCATCGTCGTGTTGCAGGACTTGGCGAAGGCGGTGTGGAGCGGCACGTCGCCGAGAGCGAAGTTGTCGTCGTTCGGGATCTGCCTGCCTTCGATGTTCTCGGTCGCCGGGCAAGGCAACACCGTGTCGGGGGTGACGGCTCCGGACTGCAGAGCAGCCGAGGTGGTGACCGTCTTGAAGGTCGATCCCGGCGGGTACAGGCCGGTCAAGGCAATCGGACCCTCGGCATCCGCGGCGGCGTTCTGCGCTACGGCCAGAACATCTCCCGTCGACGGCCGAAGCGCAACGATCGCCGCCTGCTGCGGCAACGACGCCAGAGCGTTCTCGGCTTTGAGTTGCAGCGCCGAGTCGACGGTGGTCGCGATGTCCTCACCGGTGCTCGCATCGCGTCCGGCGAGCTGGGTGACGGTGCCATCGGCCGCGACCGCTTGGATCGCCCAGCCACGATTGGCGGCTTGCTCCTGCTCCCACAGCGTCGTCAGGTCACTGAGTACCGGCGAGACGAGGTTGCGATCGGTGGCCAACAGTCGCGTCTGCGGGGCGAGCGTGACTCCGGGGATCGTCGCGAGCTGCGCGCCGATGGGGTCGATGTCGGCCTGGCGGAGCGAGACTATGGTTGCTGAATTACCCTGCGCGGCAGCAACAGTCGACGCGATGGATTCCGCGGTGATCCCCGGAACGACGGGTCCGACGAGATTCGCGACCGCTACCGGATCGGCCGTCGCATCGACGTTGACGAGGGTGACGACCTGCTGCGACATGAGCTCGTTGCCGTTGGCATCGAAGATTCGAGGCGCGACGAGCGCGTCGGTCGGGGTGAACCGCACGGATGAATCGGCCGTCAGCCCGGGCACCAACATTGCCGGGTCCCAGGTGATCTTCCAACCCTGCTCGGTCTCCGCCGCGGTCGCCGAGGTGGTGTAGCTCCACTCCTTCGGCTCACCGTCGGGTTCGGCGGTGCCGTCGGTGGTCGTCGAGAAGCGCCAGTCGGCATTCAACGTGAACGAACCGGCGTCCTCGTTGGGGTCGACGGCCTCGAAATCGGGAGTTGCCGTGACCGTTCCGCCACCGGACAAACCGTCGTACAACGCGGTGAGCGCTGCCGTCGCACCCGCCGGATCGGTGGTCAACGCAGCCGCCTGATCGATGTTCGAGCTGTTCACCGCGGCCGCGAACTGCTCGGCGACCGTCTGCGGCTGATCCGGACCACTCTGACCGCAGGCGGCAAGCACCAACGCCGATACGGACACGATCACGGCCAGAGTCGTCGGTCTTCTCGAAGTGCGCACGGAGTCGATCATGCCCCAGCGCCTCCGCGAAACACTGGTGGCACGATCCTGAAATTGGGTGTAATTATGTAATCAGTCTTACAACCACAATCTCGGGAGCCCACATGAAACCCAACGGACGCTCGTTCGGTCGCCCCGGCGGCTGGCAGCACGCAGACATTCCGGACGCCACCGACGCAGCCGACTGGTTCGGTGGCCGACTCCCGGACACCTGGTTCGACGGTGCCGCCTCCGTCGAGGTCGATCGAGAGGAGATAGTCGTCGTCGGGACACTGCCCGTGGAGCAGGACAGTTCACCCGCAGCCACCGAGGGCCGTATCGCGCGGTTCCGGGAAACGACCCGCGGCGACCGCATGCAGATCGCCGACGAGGCCGAGAAGCGGTACGGACGCAAGGTCGCCTGGGGAGTGAAAACCGGATCCGAGACGGTCCTGTTCACCCACCTCGCGGTACCGGTCATGACGCGCCTACGTCAGCCCGAGCGTCGCGTCCTGGACACCCTCGTCGACGCCGGTGTCGCCCGGTCTCGCGCCGACGCCCTCGCCTGGGCCGTCAAGCTGGTCGGCGAACACACGCAGGAGTGGCTCGACGAACTGCGCGGAGCCATGGAGACGGTCGACGAACTGCGCAAGAAGGGCCCCACGGTGTAATTCGCTTGCATGCTCGTCGGGTTCGGGGCTAGCGTGGTTCTCGCCTTGTTGCCCACAGATTCGGAGAGGCCATTGCTCTTCCAGAGGTTCTAGACGCCTGCAGATCGTCCGCATGCACACCTTTGGAGCGCCCATGCCTCATTCATCCTCCCTTTCTGTCTCGAACCTGACGTTCTCCTGGCCCGACGGCGACCCCGTGTTCGACGCCTTGTCGGCCATCTTCCCCAGCGGCACAACAGGTCTCATCGGATCCAACGGCGCTGGGAAGTCGACGCTCTTGAGATTGCTCGCCGGGGAACTGACTCCGCAGCGAGGATCCATCTCGATGCCGGGCGTCTTGGGGTACCTGCGTCAGGACGTCGCCCTGGACCCCGACCTACCCGTGGATCGGGTCCTGGCGATCGATTCCGTGCGAAAAGCACTGCACCGCATCGAATCCGGGGAGTCCACCGAGGACGACTTCGCGATCGTCGGGTCCGCCTGGGATGTCGAGGAACGCGCTCTGGCACTGCTGAGCAAGCTCGGACTCGGCGGCATCGTCGGCTCTCTCGATGACCTCGATCGACGGGTCGGCACCCTGTCGGGCGGCGAGACCATGCTGCTCGCTCTCACGGCAGAGTTACTGGCCGAGCCCGACGTACTGCTGTTGGACGAGCCCACCAACAACCTCGATCAGGTTGCGCGAGAACGCTTGTACACGGTGGTCGACGGCTACACGGGTGTGCTGATCGTGTGTACTCACGATCTCGAGTTGCTCGAACGCGTCGACACCATCGCCGAGGTCCGGGCCGAGCGCAGCGGAGTCTCGCGGCTGCGCATGTTCGGCGGCAACTATCAGCACTATCGCTCGGTGGTCGACGCAGAACAGGAGGCGGCACGGGCAACTATCCGCGACGCCAAGAACGACGTCCGCAAGCAGGAACGCGAATTGATCGACACACACATCAAACTCGACAGACGCCTGCGCTTCGGCAAGAAGATGGAAGAGCAGAAGCGCGTGCCTCCGATCCTTGCAGGCCGACGCAAGCGAGCCGCACAGGAATCAGCCGGCAAACTTCGCGGAACCCACAGCGACCGCGTCGACGACGCCCGATCATCACTGTCGGCCGCCGAGGATCTCCTGCGCGACGACCGCGAGATTCGCGTCGAGCTCCCGGCAACGAAAGTTCATCCCGGCCAAGTGGTTCTGACTCACGAGGATGTCACTGTCGTGGGTCCGGAACGCATAGCCCTGATCGGACCGAACGGTAGCGGCAAGACCACCCTGTTGCGGGTCTTGGACGCCAGCGGGGCAGAGGTGCCATGGAAGTATCTGCCCCAACGACTCGACGTCTTCGACGAAGCTCGCACCGTCGCCGAGAACGTATCCGACGTTGCACCACACGCCACCGCCGAACAGATCCGGGGACAACTCGCGCGCTTCCTGTTCCGCGGATCCGACGCCGACGCCGTGGTCGCCACCCTCTCCGGTGGCGAACGCCTGCGGGCGGCACTGGCACGAATTCTTCTCGCAGAGCCTGCTCCGAAACTGCTGATGCTCGACGAACCCACCAACAACCTCGACATCACCAGCCGACAACACCTCATCGACGCGCTCGGGACATTCGAGGGTGCGCTGATCATCGCGAGCCACGATCGACCGTTCCTGGATGCCATCGCTCCCACCCGCACTCTTGACCTCACCCCGACCCCCGAGTCCGCCGAATCCGCCGAAGAAGCGCCCACCCGTAGGGACTCAATGTGACATTTGGTGGCCTTTGTGGGGGTCAATGTCACGTTGAGTGGACTTGAAGGAAGACAATCGCGAGGTGGAGTACGCCTCGAATGCAGATGATGGAACACGGATCGCGTACACGGTGGTGGGGTCCGGCCCACCGTTGTTGATGGTGCACGGCAGTTTTCTGACGCACACGATTTGGCGGACGTTCGGCTATGTGAAGGCGCTACGTGGCAGTCGGCAGTTGATTCTGATCGACAGTCGTGGGCACGGCCGCAGCGATAAGCCGCATTCTCCCGACGCCTATGCGATGAGCACTATCGTCGGCGATCTGACGGCGGTGCTCGATGCGGTGGGTGTCGACACCGTCGACTATCTGGGGTATTCGTTCGGGGCCCGGGCGGGCTTGGCGTTGACCGCGGCGAGGCCCGAGCGAGTGCGATCACTGGCCGTCGGCGGCGGTAGTCACGGCGCTCAGGCCGGCGCGTTCGATCGCCTGTTCTTCCCCGGGTGCGCAGATGTGTTGGAGCAGCGCGGCATGGACGGCTTTCTCGAGGTGTGGAGCAGCCACCGCATGTTCCCCATCGACGCCGGAACGCGAGCGGTGTTCTCCGCCAACGACGCTCGAGCCATGGCCGCGTACATCCGAGCGTCCGACGCCGACCCCGGCCTACCCGACGAGGCGTTGCAGCGGTTCACCCAGCCGTCGCTGTTCTACGTCGGCAGCCAGGACGGCACCAGGCTCGACGACACACGCGCTGCCGCCGCGCTGGTTCCGAACTCCGAATTGCACGTCATTCGCGGCTTCGACCACGCGACAACGATGGCCGCTTCCGAGGAGGTACTCGGCGTCCTCGAACGGTTCTGGGGCAGGTGACCTGAGTGTCCACAATTCGCCTCGAGAATCGGGATCCCGCCTCCCCAGGCAAATAGTGGACAGCCACATCACCTCTTCAGCGCAGGGAACTGATCGTCACGCCACTCGGTGTCCAGTGGACCCACGGCTGCGTCCTCGCGAGCGCGCAGCTCCACTCGGCGGATCTTGCCCGAGATGGTTTTCGGTAGCTCGAAGAACTCGATACGTCGAACGCGCAGGAACGGGGCCAGGTGCTCGCGGGCGTACTTGAGGATCTCGAACGCCGTGGCTTCGTTGGGTTCCCAGCCCGACGCCAATGCCACGTACGCCTTGGGGACGGCAAGTCGCGTCTCGTCCGGGGCCGGAACCACCGCGGCCTCGGCCACGGCGGGGTGTTCGATGAGTACGCTTTCGAGCTCGAACGGGGAGATCTTGTAGTCCGAGGCCTTGAACACGTCGTCGGTGCGGCCGACGTAGGTGATGTAGCCCTCGGAGTCCCGAGATGCGACGTCGCCGGTGTGGTAGTAGCCGTCGGCCATGACAGCAGCATTGCGTTCGGGGTCTCCGAGGTAGCCGGTCATCAGGTTGAACGGATTCTGGGCCAGGTCGAGGCAGATCTCGCCCTCGTCGGCGAGTTCGCCGGTGGTGGGGTCGACGATCACCACCGGTACACCCGGCAGCGGCCTCCCCATCGAACCGGACTTGAGCACTGCGCCCGGTGTATTGGCAACCAGCGCAGTGGTTTCCGTCTGCCCGAATCCGTCGCGAATGTTCAGACCCCACTCCCGCTGCACCGTGGCGATCACCTCGGGGTTGAGCGGCTCACCGGCACCGATGGCCTCGCGTAGGGAACCACCGCCACCGGCGAGATCGGCCTGAATCAGCATGCGCCACACCGTCGGTGGTGCACAGAACGTGGTCACCTCGGCCCGCCGGATCTGCTCGAGCAATGCCTTCGCGTCGAATTTGCCGTAGTTGTAGATGAAGATGGTTGCCTCGGCGATCCACGGCGCAAAGAAGCAACTCCACGCGTGCTTGGCCCACCCGGGCGAGCTGATGTTCAGGTGCACGTCACCAGGCCGCAGCCCCAGGAAGTACATCGTGCTCAGATGCCCCACGGGATAGGAGATCTGAGTGTGCTCGACAAGCTTGGGCTTGCTCGTAGTACCAGAGGTGAAGTACATCAGCAGGCGGTCGTCGGGCGCAGTGACGGACTCGAACGGCCGGGCCTCCACGGATCGAGCATCGGAGTAATCGAGCCAGCTGTCGTGTGCGGAGGTCGCGATACGCAGGTAGTCACCGGGGACGTCGTCGAATTTGCCGGTGTCCGAGGGGTTCACGATCACTGCGCGGGCATTGCCGCGTACCACGCGATCGGTCAGGTCTGCGGATCCGATGGCCGTGGTGGTCGGCATCAGGACCGCGCCCAGCTTCATCACCGCGAGCATCGCTTCCCACAGTTCCACCTGATTGCCGAGCATGAGAATGACCGAGTCGCCGCGGCCGATGCCCTGTTGCTCGAGCCACCTGGCGACCTGATCGGAGCGACGCGCGATGTCGTCGAAGCTGTACTTGGCCTCGCTACCGTCCTCCTCGACGATCCACAGCGCAGTGCCGTCGTTGTCTCGTGCGATCGCATCGAACCAATCGATCGCCCAGTTGAACGTCTCACCGAACGACGGCCACTCGAAAGTCGATACAGCTCGGTCGTACTCGCCGTACGTGTCGAGCAGTAGATCGCGTGCGTCCCTGAATGCCGTGTACGCCGATTCGGCCATGTTTCCTCCGTAGCCTGTGATGCCCATCACCGCCACGGTAGGGGAGATGAACAATCCCTCGCTACCCCTGAACGGGGGTGCCGACTCGGCTAGCCTCCATCACCGTGACCATCGGATTCTTTGCGATCGCATGTGCACTGGGAATAGTTCACGCCGCGTTCTCCGGCTATTGGGCCGCGGGTGGGCGGTGGATGCTCGATACCGTCGGCTCCTTCGCCACAGAGTGGGTGGACACCGAACCGCAGACAGCGCGAACGGCGCTGCTGGTGCTCACACTGGTCAAACTCGCAGCGGCAATTCTCCCTGCCCTCGCCTACCTGAACCGGCCACGCCTGGCAGCACGGAACCGGACCCGGCTGCCGTCGTTGATTCTCGGCATATCCTGGCCCGGCTCTGTGCTGCTGATCCTGTGGGGCGGAGCGTCGTTCGTCGGCGCGGTGATCGGCCTGATCGCCTCGGACGAGAACCGAAGCGTCAAGTACGGACACCTGTTCTTCGACGGCACCTTCCTGCTCTGGGGTGCCGCCCTCGTGACGGCACTGATCCTGGCACGAAAAGCCGCGTAACGACAGCGTTAGATGCGCTCCCCCGACTCGGGGTGGAAGAGGTGGATTGCACCGTCGAGGCGCGTCAGGCCGATGCTCTCGCCGATCTTTGCCGGAGCGCGCACTGCCGAACGCGCAACCAACGACACGGGTCCGCCGTCGAGTCCCTTGACCTTCGGGTCGTCGAGGTGCGCGTAGACGTAGGACTCGCTGCCCAGCTCCTCGATGAGATCGACCTTGCCCTCGAAGCCCTCGCCGCCGCCGTGGACGATGCCGAGGTTCTCGGGCCGCATTCCGATGGTGACCTCGTCGATACCCAGGCTCGCGAGCTTGGTCAGCTCGTCGCGCTCGAGCGGGAGCAGGAACTTGCCGATCTGGACGCCGCCCGAGCCGATGGGCACCGTCATCAGGTTCATCGCCGGCGAGCCGATGAATCCTGCGACGAACGCGTTGACCGGGTTGTCGTACAGGTCTGTGGGAGAGGCGAACTGCTGCAGCTTGCCACCACGAAGGACGGCGACACGATCGCCCATCGTCATGGCCTCGACCTGATCGTGGGTGACGTAGACGGTCGTGGTGCCGAGCCTGCGCTGCAACGCCGCGATCTGCGTACGCGTTTGCACCCGTAGCTTGGCGTCGAGGTTGGACAACGGCTCGTCCATGCAGAACACCTGCGGCTCACGAACGATGGCGCGGCCCATGGCAACTCGCTGACGCTGGCCGCCCGAGAGCTTGCCGGGCTTGCGGTCCAGGTACTCGGTGAGGTCGAGAACCTTCGCCGCCTCGGCCACCTTCTTCGTCCGCTCTTCGAGCGAGACTCCGCGCATCTTGAGCGCGAAGCCCATGTTCTCCCCGACGGTCTTGTTGGGGTAGAGCGCGTAGTTCTGGAAGACCATGGCGATGTCGCGGTCCTTGGACGGAACGCCCACCATGTTCTTGCCGCCGATTTCGATTGCGCCACCGTCGATCTCCTCGAGACCGGCGAGCATACGAAGGGCCGTGGACTTGCCGGAGCCGGACGGTCCGACCAGGACGACGAACTCGCCGTCCTCGATCTCGAGGTCGAGGGAATCGACGGCGAGCGAATCGGCACCTTCGTAGACGCAGGATGCCTTCTTGTACGTGATTGCAGCCATGAGACTTTCTCCTATTTGATGGCGCCGAAGGACAGGCCGCGCACGAGCTTGTTCTGCGCGAACCATCCGGCAAGGACGACGGGGAGTGCTGCGAACGTCGCAGCGGCGGACAGCTGAGCCCAGTACAGGCCCTGGCCGGTGATGAATCCGACGAGGTACACCGGAATCGTCTGGGCCTGAACAGCAGTGAGGTTGACGGCGAAGAAGAACTCGTTCCACGAGAAGATCACGCAGATCAACGACGTCGCCGCGA
The DNA here is from genome assembly GCF_022810385.1 of Rhodococcus sp. ARC_M12. Taxonomy (NCBI): domain Bacteria; kingdom Bacillati; phylum Actinomycetota; class Actinomycetes; order Mycobacteriales; family Nocardiaceae; genus Rhodococcus; species Rhodococcus sp. ARC_M12. The sequence continues at coordinate 173,039 of NZ_JALGQI010000008.1, forward strand.
TGCCCGGAGAGACGAGCGGCAGAATCACCTCACGCACCGAGGTCCACAGCGATGCACCGTCCATGCTGGCGGCCTCGAGCAGTTCCGACGGTACTTCCATGAAGAACGAACGCATCATCCACACGGCGATAGGAAGGTTCATCGCGGTGTAGAGGACCACCAGCGCCCAGATGTTGTCCAGCATGCCGATGTCACCGACGATGACGTACAGCGGCACGATGACAGCGACGACGGGCAGCATCTTGGTCGAGATGAAGAAGAACAGCACGTCCTGGGTCTTCTTGACCGGTCGCAGCGACAGCGCGAACGCCGCCGGAACACCCAGTAGCAGAACGAGAATCGTCGAGACGATCGTCGCGAACGCCGAGTTCAGCAGGGTGGTGCCGATCCCGCTCTCGAGGACGCCTCGATACTGATCGAGGGTGGGGGTGAAGAGCAGCTTCGGCGGGTTGGAGTAGGCGTCGGCCTCCTGCTTGAAGCCGGTGATCACCATCCAGAGCACGGGGAAGAAGAAGGCGATACCGGCCACCCAGGCAACGAAGGACCAGATCGTGCCCGGTCCCCACTTGCTCTTCTTACGAATCTCCTGCCCGTCCGAGGTCTGCGCGACGGCCTTCTTCTTGCTCGTGGTTGCCGTGCTCATCACGCCGCCTCCTCGTTTGCGCTGAAGCTCTTGAAGATCAGTCTCAGCGCCAGAGTGCTGAGGATGATGGTTGCCACCACGGTGACGACGCCCATGGCCGCGGCCTGACCGATGTCGAAGCCGAGGAAGGCACGTTGGTAGATGTAGAACGGCAGGTTGGCCGACGCGACTCCCGGTCCACCGGAGGTCATCATGTACACGGCGTCGAAGGTGTTGACGAGGTAGATCGCACCGAGAACCGTGCCCAGTTCGATGAACCGGCGCAGGTGCGGCAACGTCAGCTCACGGAAGAGCTTGAACGGGCCTGCCCCATCCACGCGTGCGGCCTCGGCGATGTCCTTGGGCATGGACTGCAGCCCCGCCAGAATCAGCAGCATCATGAACGGCGTCCACTGCCACACCAGGTTCGTCATGACCGCAGCCAGGGGGAACCGCGAGACCCAGTCGATCTCACCGACACCGAACGGGCTCAGGGCGAAGTTGATCAGACCGAAGACGGGATCGAACATCGTCGTCTTCCAGATCAGCGCACCGGCCACCGGGGTGACGAGGAACGGGGTGATCAACAACGTACGGATCAGACTGCGTCCGATGAACTTTCGATCGAGCAGCAACGCGAGGGCCAGACCGAGGATCACCGAGATGATCACCGTTCCCACGATCATGATCACGGTGTTCATCGCGACCTCGCGGAACTGACTGTCGCGGAACACGTCGATGTAGTTGTTCAGACCGTTGAACTCACGCGAACCCGGACGAACGAGGTTCCAGGACTGCGTCGAGTAGTACAGCGTGAACAGGAACGGGATCTGCGTGACGATGATGGCGAACACCAACGCCGGCAACAGCGGGCCGCGTCGACGCCAGCCCTCGGCCTTGGAGATCGTTCTCGGTCGCGGTACGAACTTCTCCGGTTCGGTCGGAGCCGTCCGTTCTTCGGTGGTGGTCATCCCTGGTCCTCCTGATACGTCCTGCCGACCACTTCGGCGTATTGCTGCGATTGGTCGAGCGCCTCCTGGACGCTGATCTGTCCTGCGATCGCGGCGCTGATCTGTTGGCTGACCCGGGTACCGAGATCCTGGAACTCGGGAATGGTCAGAAATTGGACACCGGTGTACGGAACCGGATCCACGGTGGGGTTGTTCGGGTCGGCACTGTCGATGGAGTCGAGAGTCAGCTGACCGTAGGCGGCCGACGCCTCCGCATACTCGGGAATCTCGTAGGTCGACAGACGGCTTCCGGGAGGCACACGCTCCCAACCGAGTTCGTTACCGACCTTGTTCAGGTACTCCTTGCTGGTCATCCACGAGACGAACTTCCACGCCTCGTCGGGGGCCTCGCTGGTCTTGGGGATTCCCAGGGCCCAGGAGTACAGCCAGCCGTTGTCGCCCTTGACCGCCGACGGGGCCTTGGCGTAACCGATCTGCCCGACGACGTTGCTCGACGACGGGTCCTCGAGGACCGAGACGGCCGAGGTGGCGTCGTACCACATCGCTGTATTTCCCTGTGAGAGTTGCGTTCCGCACTCACTGAAGCCACTGGTGGCCGCGCCGGCCTGACCATGCTCGCGCACGGTGTCGACGTAGAACTCCACGGCGTCGACGACCTCGGGACTGTTCAACTGAGCGTTCCAGTTCTCGTCGTACCAGCGGCCACCGAACGCGTTGATGACCGTGTTCAGCGGAGCGAGCACCTCACCCCAGCCGGGCTTGCCGCGCAGGCAGATTCCGGACAGTCCGGGGCTGTCGAGTGCAGCAGCGGCATCGGCCACCTGCTGCCAGGTGGGCTCGGCCGGCATGTCGATACCGGCCTGCTCCATCAGGTCCTTGCGGTACATCAGGAACGACGACTCACCGTAGAACGGCACGGAGTACATGCTGCCCTCGTACGACAGCGATTCCTTCAACGTCGGAATGAAGTCGTCCTCGTCGTACCCCGGCGTGGCGTCGGCGTACTCGGAAAGATTGGTGAGCCAACCGTTCTCGGCCCACTGCGGGGTCTCGAAGTTGCTGATCATCACCACGTCGAACTCACCGCCGCCGGTTGCCACCGAGGCCGTGATCTTGGCACGGGCCTCGTTCTCCGACAACGACACGAACTTGAGATTGATGCCCGGGTTCTCCGCCTCGAACTCGGGCGCAAGCGAGATGGCATCGGACATCTGTGAATTCGAGACGATCGCGACGGTGATCGTCGTACCGTCACCGTCACCGCCGAACGAGCCGGCACCGGCACATCCGGACAGCACCAAGGTCGTCGCGAGCGAGGTCGCGACAACCACTTTCGGTAGAGCTTTCACTGAGATACCTTTCCATTCGACGCTGATGTGGATCTATCGACGAGCCAACGCGCGCTGTCGATGTCGGTGACCAGGATCGATGCCAGTCCACCGCGAAGCGCACCGAGCAGCGCTTCGTGTTTTCGTTTTCCGCCGGTGACCAGCACGGCCCGGTCGCACGCCCTGATGGCGTCGAGTCCCACCGACACGGTGCGGCCGGGGAGCGACCCTCCGGTGTCGTTGCCGTCCGCGTCGTAGAACCGGCCACCGATCTCACCGACCGCGCCGAGTCTGCGCAGTTCGTCGAGCACATCGAGGTCGATGAAGCTGCCCTCGAACAACGTGGTGGACGTGGAAACGGGACCGATGCCGTACATCATCACATCGGCATCGGTCCCGGCTTTGAGGGCGCGAGAGATCACGGAATCCTGCTCCAACGCAACGACAGTCGCCTGATCAGCGTACAGCGGCGCGTTGAGCCTGATGGGTGTCGCCTGCAGATACGCAGCGCACCGTCCGAGTGTGTACTCGACACCGGTCTGATAGTCGGCCGAGGTGATGGAACCGTCGAGTTGCACCACCGCAGCACATTTGGTGGCTCGAGTCTTCAGCGAGCTCGCCACCGCCACCGTCTCGGGTCCCCATGTGAAGCCGAGGACATCACGATCCTTGAGTCGACGGGAAAGCAACGTCGCTGCCGCACGACCCAGGGACCCGTAGCCGGTGTCCGTGCCGTCGATGACGTCCGACACGACCAGCACCTCGGTGAGTCCGAACTTCGCTTCGAGCTCGCGCTCGACGTCCGCATGCACGGTGCCCTGCAGATCGTCGGGGACGTTGATCTCGATCGTCACGAGCCCCTGGGTGCGAGCGCGAGCCACCAACCGTCCTGCTGTCGGCCGCGAGACGCCGAGCTTCACGGCGATCTCGGCCTGAGTCGCGCCTTCGAGGTGGTACATGGTCGCGGCGCGCAGAGCCAGGCGGAGGTCCTCTCCGGACCGCGGAGCCTGTGTCCCCGCTGGATCGGATCTCGATCCATCCATGTCGCCTCCCAAGCTGTGAGCAGATGCTCAACTCGTGTTCATCTGCTCACTAAGCTAACATTAAGGTGTGATCTACACAACACCCCCTCGCACGCAGCGACCCGTGCCACAGTCCATGCAGGTCAGCGTCCTGACCGGAGTGCAGCACATACGACTCGCCGAACGGCCCGTCCCCACGCCCGCGCACGACGAGGTCCTCGTGCAGGTCACGGCAGTCGGGGTGTGCGGTTCCGACGCGCATTACTACCGCGAGGGACGCATCGGCGACTACGTGGTCGACGGCCCCCTCGTACTCGGACACGAGGCGGCGGGCGTCATCGTGGCCGTGGGCACCGAAGTCTCCGACACCCGCATCGGACAGCGAGTGTCCATCGAGCCGCAGCGCCCCGATCCCACCAGCGCACAATCCCGTGCAGGTCGCTACAACCTGTGCCCGGCCATGGAATTCTTCGCGACGCCGCCCATCGACGGAGCGCTCGCGGAGTACGTGCTGATCCAATCGACCTTCGCGCACGACGTCCCCGACGACATCTCCGACGAGGCAGCCGCCCTCTTCGAACCACTGTCGGTCGGCATCGCGTCGGCCCAGAAGGCACGCATCTCCGCCGGTTCGAGCGTGCTCATCGCAGGAGCGGGTCCCGTCGGTCTCGTCACGGCGCAGGTCGCGCGCGCATTCGGCGCCACCGAGGTGATCGTCACCGATATCGACGCTTCCCGCCGCGCCAACGCAGAGAGATTCGGTGCGACGCGGGTGATCGACCCCGCCGCCGAGGACGTGCGTGCCGTGACGGTCGACGCCTTCATCGACGCCTCCGGTGCGGCCCGAGCCGTGATCGACGGCATTCACGCGGTCCGACCCGCCGGCACTGTCGTCCTCGTCGGCATGGGCGGGTCGGACTACCCACTGCCGATCTCGGTGATCCAGAACCGAGAGTTGCTGCTCACCGGCGTCTTTCGCTATGCCAACACATGGCCGATCGCACGCGCGCTGGTGGCGTCGGGCATGGTGGATCTCGACGCTATGGTGACGGCGAGGTTCGGACTCGACGGCGTGGAGGATGCATTGAACGCCGACAGGCAACCCGGAAGCATCAAAGCCGTAGTCATTCCAGGACTTTCGAAGGAGACGAACGCATGAAGCTGAACTCGCAGAACCTCGCCGACTTCATCGAGGACGTCGCAGTTCCGACGTACGACCGATCCGAAGTGACGGTGGGCATCGTGCATTTCGGTGTCGGCGGCTTCCATCGCGCCCACCAGGCAATGTATGTCGACCGCCTGTTGCAGCAGGGGCAGGCACTGGACTGGGGAATCTGCGGAGTCGGGGTGATGCCAGGAGACCGGCGAATGCACGACGTCATGCAGGCACAGGACTGCCTGTACACGTTGGCGCTCAAGCATTCCGACGGCACGTGGGACACCCGCGTCATCGGATCCATCGTCGAGTACCTGTTCGCACCGGACGACGCCGAGGCCGTGATCGAGAAGATGGCCGCCGACACGACCAAGATCGTCTCGCTCACCATCACCGAGGGCGGCTACAACTTCTCGGCGACCACCGGCGAGTTCGACGCGGAGAACCCGGCCATCGTCGCCGACCTCGTCGACGGCGCAGTACCCGCAACGACATTCGGGCTCGTCATCGAGGCGCTGGCCCGACGCAAGGAACGTGGCATGACGCCGTTCACTGTCATGTCCTGTGACAACATCGAGGGCAACGGCCACATGGCACAGTCGACGTTCACGACGTTCGCACGCCTGAAGGACCCGGCATTGGCCGACTGGATCGACGCCGAAGGGGCGTTCCCCAACTCGATGGTCGATCGCATCACACCGGTCACGACGCCGGAAGTGACCGAACAGCTTTCGGTGCGATATGCGATCGACGACCAGTGGCCCGTCGCGGGCGAACCGTTCACGCAGTGGGTGCTGGAGGACAAGTTCACCCTCGGCCGTCCGCCGCTGGAGGATGTGGGCGTTCAGGTGGTCGAGGATGTCACCCCGTACGAACTGATGAAGCTGCGGTTGCTCAATGCCAGCCATCAGGCGCTGGCGTACTTCGGTTACCTCAGTGGCTATCGCCTCGTCCACGAGGTCTGCCAGGATTCGCTGTTCGCGGACTTCCTGCTCGCCTACATGGACGAGGAGGCAACCCCGACGCTGCAGCCGGTCCCCGGCATCGATCTGACCGACTACAAGAAGACGTTGATCGAGCGGTTCTCCAACCCGGAGATTCGCGATACCGTCGCCCGTCTGTGCGCCGAGTCCTCGGATCGAATTCCCAAGTGGCTCTTACCCGTCATCCGCAAGAACCTCGAGACCGGTGGGGAGATCGCCCGCTCCACCGCAGTGGTGGCCAGTTGGGCTCGCTACGCCGAGGCCGTCGACGAAGCCGGCGAGCCCATCGAGATCGTCGATCAGTTGAAGGACTCGCTGGTGCCGATCGCGCAGAGCCAGCGCGAGAACCCCACAGCGTTCATCGCGAACCGCTCAGTGTTCGGCGATCTGATCGACAACGAGCGCTTCGTCGCCGAGTACACGAAACAGCTGTCGTCTCTGCAGGAGCGAGGAGCACGCGCGACGCTGGAATCACTCAGGTCGACTCACTGAAACGTTCGGCGTCTCGAACCTGACCGGAGACGATGACGGTATCGCCTGCGCCGATCACCGTGTCGGCCGTGGCGTAGGTGAATCCCTCACCCTGACGCTTGACCGCGACGACGGTGACACGATGCTTGGTACGTATTCCGCTCTCGCCCAACTTCTTTCCGATGATGGAGGTGGGTGGAGAGGTCTTGATCATGGCGAAACCGTCGTCGAATTCGATGTAGTCCATCATCCGGCCGCGGACCAGGTGGGCGACGCGCTTGCCCATGTCGTGCTCGGGCCTGACCACATGGTGCACGCCGATCTGGGTGAGGATCTTGGCGTGTGCGTTGCTGATCGCCTTGGCCCAGATGTGGGACACCGACAGGTTTATCAGCGCGGATGCGGTCAACAGACTCGCCTCGAGATCGGATCCGATGCCCACGACTGCGCGGTCGTACTCGTGCACCGACAGTTGTCGCAACGACTCCTCGTCTGTGGTGTCGGCCACTGCGGCGTGCGTGAGCCGGTCCGAGACACGTTGCACCACAGCCTCGTCGGTGTCGATGCCGAGGACTTCGACACCCTGGCCCATCAGTTCCAGTGCCAGCGATTTGCCGAATCGGCCGAGGCCGAGGACGACGACGACTTCGGAGGACGGTTTCCTAGCCAATGAACGGCCTTTCGGTGGGGAGCGTGTAACGCCGACCGCGGTCGCGGGCAGCAAGGGCACTGACCAGGGTGATGGAACCGATGCGGCCCAGATACATCAGAACGATCAGAATCACCTGACCCCACCCGGGCAACTGCGCGGTGATGCCGGTGGACAGACCGACGGTGGCGAAGGCCGAGACGACCTCGAACAGCAGGACGTCGAGGTCGAAGTCCGTGCCCGCCAGCAACGCGACGACCGGGAGCATGACCAACGCGACGCCGATCAGTGCCACGGTCAACGCCTGGCGCTGTACGCGCGGATCGATTCTGCGATCGAAGATACTCACATCGCGATCGCCACGAATTTCGGCGAGGATGACGAACAGCAACAGGGCGAACGTGGTGACCTTGATGCCGCCTGCGGTGCCGCCACTGCCGCCACCGATGAACATGAGAACGTCGGTGACCAGCAGAGTCGCGTTGTCGGCATCGGCGTAGTCGATGCTGTTGAACCCGGCGGTGCGCGGCATGACGCCCGCGAAAGTGGCGACGAGCATTTTGTCCCAGATCCCGTAGCCGCCCAGAGTCCTGGCCCATTCGAGCAACAGAATCAGCGCCGGTCCCGCCACGAGTAGAACGCCGGTGACCGAGAGCGTCAGGCGGGTGTGCAGCGACCATCTCTGTCGACCTCGACGCCGCCGAACGTGCCGGAACAGCTCGAACAGAACCGGAAAGCCGATGCCTCCCAGCACGACGGCGACCATCACTGGAACACAGATCCACGGGTCGGTGGCGAATCCGATCAGGCTGTCACTGAAGAGAGCGAATCCGGCATTGTTGAACGCCGACACGGAATGGAAGACACCGAGCCAGATCGCCCGACCGGGACTTTCGCCGTATCCGATCGCGAACCTGAGCGCGAGAGCGATCGCGACGACGGTCTCGATCAGCAGGCTGGTTCGGAACACTCCGATGACAACGCTGCGAACGTCGCCGAGCCCGGAGGTACGCACCTCTGCAGCGGCATTGAGTCTGCCACGCAGTCCAATTCGGTCGGCGAGCACCAAACCGACCAACGACGCGATCGTCATGATGCCGAATCCACCGATCTGGATCAGACCGAGTATCACTCCTTGCCCGAAGCCCGACCAGTACACCGGGGTGTCCACCACGATCAGGCCCGTCAGACTGACCGCCGAGGTGGACGTGAACAACGCCTGCAGTACTCCGGCCTCACTCCCGGACTGGGTGGAGCCCGGAATCAGCAGCACGCCTGCCCCGAAGACAATGGCGAGCGCAAAGCCGGACGCCATGACCCGAACCGGCGTGGGTCGAAAGATCGCGGACCATCGCGATGCCTGGTGAGCGTCTGTCACTCGAGAAACAGTACTGTGCGCTCCGCGCAGTGGTGGGATTCGTCCGTCGGCGCGGACGACGATGGGCTGAACGGTGCTCTCGATATCGGCTTGCCATGACGTACGCATCGGCTCCGGGCTCTTCGTCTACCCAGCCGGCCGCGGTTCCGCGCTGAGCTCGCTCCGGGCGGGTAACGTCGGAATTGAGCTGAAGCTCAATGTTCGATCGCGAAAAAGGACACCTTCATGCCGGACGACGTTGTGCGCGAGCGTTCCTCGCACGAGGCGATCGCCTCTGCCCTCGCCGATGTGAACGCTGTCCGCCCGGTGTTCCAACCCGTGATCGAACTCGGCACCGGAACCGTCCTCGGGTACGAGGCTCTGGCGCGGTGGCCCGAGTGGCCCCTACTGGACCTGGATTCCGTGTTTGCGACGGCGGCAGATCTGGGTGTGGTGGACGATCTCGATTGGGCGTGTCGCACAAGCGCGGTCGACGCGGCACTCGCTGCAGGGATGGCACAGGAACTGTGCTTGTTCGTCAACGTGGAACCCCACACCGCGACCGGACCGACCGACGGTGCCAAGCGCGCGTTCGCAGCGGCCGAGGGCCGATTTTCCGTGGTGCTCGAGTTGACCGAGAGGTCACTGCTGGCCGATCCCGCAGTGTTGTTGTCCGTGGTTGCCGACGGTCGGCGGGCAGGATGCCGCATCGCTCTCGACGACATCAGCGTGCATCCGGACACGATGACCATGCTCGAGTTCGTCGCACCGGACATCATCAAACTCGACCGTTCGTTGGTCCAGCGAGATCCGAGTCGAGAGCAGGCGCGCGTGATCGCCGCGGTACGAGCGCATTCCGAGGCGACCGGGGCGACTGTTCTGGCAGAGGGCATCGAAAACGACGAACACCTCGCCCGCGCTCACTCGCTCGGCGCGGTACTGGGACAGGGATGGCTGTTAGGAAGGCCTGGCCCCCTGCCCGAGTCCGTTCGGACCGCACCGGGTGCGCAGTCGATCCTGAGCGAGCCCGTTGCGAACTCCGGTCTGGTGCCGAACCTGCCATCGGATCTGTTCGAGCTCGTGGCCCCGTCCATCGGAACCAAAGCCTTCATTCGTGCCATCTCCCGCCAGATCGAGGACCACGCCCGCGATACCAACGATTCGCTGGCCCTCATGTCCACCTTCCAGCATTCCCGCTGGTTCAGCCCGCCCGTCGCCGACCAGTACGCCCGGCTGGCCACCAAGCATGCATTTGTCGCGGCCGTGGGCGTCGGCCTGGGAGGGGAGCCTGCTCCGGGTGTCCGCGGAGCAGATCTCGACCCCAACGAAGAGTTCACCAGAGAGTGGACGATCACCGCGGTCGGTCAGCACTATTTCTCGGCGCTCATCGCCCGCGATCTGGGCGATACGGACTGCGCCGACGCGGACCGTCGATTCGAGTTCGTGCACACGCACAATCGGCAGCTCGTCGTCGCCGCAGCCAGATCGCTCATGCGCCGCATCCTTCCCATGTGACCGGGGCTGCTACCAGCTAGCGCACCACCACGTTCGCCACGGTCCAGGCCCGACCCTGCTCGCTCAACGTGAAGCCCAGTCCCGGGCGCGCAGACAGATGCATCCGTCCGTCCCGTGTTTCGAGGTGTTCGTCGAACAGCGGGTTCAGCCAGTCGAAGTGCTCCACCCACGTCTGCAGTGGATACACCGCCGCGAGGTGCAGGTGGATCTCCATGGCGAAATGCGGGGCGAGCTGCAGATTGTGATGCTCGGCCAGTGTGGCCAACTTCAGGAACTGCGTGATGCCGCCGATGCGGGGAGCGTCGGGTTGCAGGATGTCGACCGAGCCGGCCTCGATGAGGCGCACGTGCTCGCCGACGCTGGCCAGCATCTCACCCGTCGCGATCGAGGTGTCGAGACTACGAGCGAGTTGGGCGTGTCCCTCTGCGTCGTAGGCGTCGAGCGGCTCTTCGATCCACACGAGGTCGAACTGCTCGAGGATTCGGCCCATGCGCTGCGCCGTCGGGCGGTCCCACTGCTGGTTGGCGTCGACCATCAGGGGGACGTCGTCGCCGAGGAACTCGCGCACCGCGGTGACCCGGGCGATGTCGGTGCGCCAATCCGGCTGTCCCACCTTCAGTTTGATGCCACCGATACCGTTCGAGAGTGAGATCGCGGCGTTCTCCATGACCTCCTCGATCGGAGTGTGCAGAAATCCACCCGAGGTGTTGTACGTCTGCACCGAATCGCGTGAGGAGCCGATCAGTTTTGCCAGCGGCAACCCGGCACGCTTGGCTTTGAGATCCCACAGCGCGATGTCGATCGCCGCGATCGCCTGCGTGGCAACACCACTGCGGCCCACCGAAGCTCCGGCCCACACCAGCTTCGTCCAGATCTTGCCGATGTCGTTCGGGTCCTCACCGATGAGCACCGGGGCGATCTCCTGGGCATGTGTAAATTGGGCGGGCCCGCCCGCCCTCTTGGAATAGCTGAACCCTATTCCGTCATGGCCTTGTTCGGTACGGATCTCAACGAACAAGAACACCACTTCGGTCATCGCCTTCTGCCTGCCGGTGAGCACCTTGGCGTCGCTGATCGGATTCTTCAGCGGTAGCACGATCGAGGACAGCGTGACCTCGGCGATGCGATCGATGCTGGCGGCACCGGCGGCCAGTGCGGTGATCGCAGCATCCGGGGCGGTGAGGCCGCTGGTCGGCTTGTCTGTGGCGATGGTCATCTCGGGCTCCTGGTGTCGTCGATTCGCGTTGTCTCACAGACTATTTGACGCAACCGATGTGGGTCCAACACCGATTATCGGTTTATCGATGCCGCCAGCGCATCGATGTTCGACGCGATATCCGCGACTCGGCCCACGAACGTATGGTGCGTGACGCCCGACGAGTGTGGCGTCATCAGCACGTTGTCGAGATCGCGAAACGGCAACACACTCGGTTCTCCCACACCGTCCGGCCCGGGGTAGCGATACCACACGTCGATCGCAGCGGCGGCAATCTCGTTGCGCGACAATGCGTCGAACAGCGGTTGCTCCTGCACCAACGGACCACGACCGACATTGACGAGAACTCCGCCCTTGCCGAGCCTGCGGAGTTCCTCGACTCCGATCATGCCGCGGGTGCGCTCGTTCAACGGCGCAGAGACCACAAGAACATCGGCGAAGTCCGCTAGTTCTCCCAGATCCTCTGTACCCGAAACCCATTGGAGACCCTCGTCCGGAGCCCGACCACTCCCGGTGACCGCTGCACCCACTGCGCCGTACGCCTGAAACAGCTGCCACGTTCGCTTGCCGATGTGCCCGAAGCCGACGAATCCGATGCGGGCACCGCTCAGCGACAACGGTTGCGCGATGCTCGGGTCGTAGACGGCAGTAGCGAACACACCGGAGCGGAGTGCGCGATCCTGCTGCAGAAACTGTCGGCGCAGCATCACAGTCGCCGCCACGACGTACTCGGCGATCGATTGCTCGTGATGAAAGGTGTTGCACACCTGCACATCAGGACCTAGCCCGGAGCGATCGACGTTGTCCGTTCCGGCACCCGCGACGTGCACCATACGCAACTTCGGCGCTGCGGCACCCATGGCCGCGCTGAACTTGCCGCCGACGTACACGTCCGCGTCGGCAAGTTCGTCGATGACCCGACCCTCGTCGAACGGCACGCACCAGATCACCTCTGCGCCAATAGGCAATCCCGCCTCGAACTGCTCGCGGTGCGGCAGGATGTTGCGATCCCCGACGACGATCTTCATCAGCGCACCGGAACTCATCGGACCAGAGCCGGCCGCTTGCTGTCGAATGTCCATCCCTCGATCAGATACTGCATCCCGATGGCGTCGTCGCGGGCGCCGAGACCTTCCTTCAGGTACAGCTCGTGTGCCGCGTCGACCTGCTCGAAGTCGAGCTCGACGCCGAGACCGGGCTTGTCGGGCACGGTGAGGTAGCCCTCCTCGATCGTGAACGGCTCCTTGGTGACTCGTTGCCCGTCCTGCCAGATCCAGTGGGTGTCGATGGCGGTGATCGTGCCCGGGGCCGCCGCCGCGACATGGGTGAACATGGCGAGAGAGACGTCGAAGTGATTGTTGGAGTGCGAACCCCACGTCAGGCCCCACGCGTCACAGAGCTGAGCGACGCGTACCGAGCCGGCCATCGTCCAGAAGTGCGGGTCGGCCAAGGGGATGTCCACGGCACCGGACCTGATGGTGTGTCCCATTTCCCGCCAATCGGTGGCGATCATGTTGGTCGCCGTCTGCAATCCCGTGGCCCGCTTGAACTCCGTCATCACCTCGCGGCCGGAGAAACCGCCCTCCGGGCCGACTGGATCCTCGGCGTACGCCAGCACATCACGCAGCACGCGGCAGGTGTCGATCGCGTCCTTCAGCAACCAACCACCGTTCGGATCCAACGTGATTCGGGCCTCCGGGAATCGCTCGGCCAGTGCGCGCACCGCGGCAGCCTCCTCGGCAGCGGGCAGCGCACCACCCTTGAGTTTGAAGTCCTGAAATCCGTAGCGCGCCTGCGCCGCCTCGGCGAGGCGCACGATCGCTGCGGGGTCCATCGCCTCCTCGTGCCTGATGCGCATCCAGTCGTCGGCCCCGGCGGCCTCGTCGGCGGCACTGCGGTAGGCGAGGTCGGTCTTGGTCCGATCGGCGACGAAGAACAGGTAGCCCAGAGCCTGGACCTTCTCGCGCTGCTGTCCGTCTCCCAACAGCGCGGCAACACTGACGCCGAGATGCTGGCCGAGCAGATCCAACAGTGCCGATTCCACTGCGGTCACAGCGTGGATCGCGATCCGCAGATCGAAGGTCTGCGCTCCGCGGCCCCCGGCATCACGATCCGCGAACGCGCGGCGCATCTCGGCCAGCACCGCGTTGTGCCGACCGATACCCTGGCCCTCGACGAGCCCCCGCGCGTCCTCGAGAGTCTGCCGAATCGCCTCACCGCCCGGCACTTCGCCGACGCCGGTTCGTCCGTCCGAGTCCGTGAGTACCACCAGATTGCGGGTGAAATACGGAGCATGTGCACCGCTGAGGTTCAACAACATGTCGTCGTGGCCGGCAATCGGAATGACACGCATATCGGTGACGACGGGCGTGCTGGTGTGGACGTTCATGTCCGACCTTTCTCACATACTTCCGGTGACTCGGCTCACAGACGACAGTAGGACCCCCGATCGATGCCTGTCCAAGACGATCTGCGCATCGAACGATGCAGTAGTGGTATCAGAGCGGATGCCGCGACCACATCGCGCCAGGCAGTGCGATCGATACCGACACTGAATCGAAGACGACATTTTTAGACTTGGACATGTATCGATCCGGCTTCTACCGTGGTGAGCTATGAGCCAGGTCACGCCTCGGCGTCAGCGCATGTACCGCACCACAGCCTTAGGAGTCACCCCATGACAGCGTCGACGACACAGTCCACCCACCTCACCGGCCGGATGATCATCGCCGGCACCCCGGTCTTCGGTGGCGGCACGCAGATTCACGGAATCGACCCCAGCACCGGCGAGAATCTCGAACCTGCCTACGGACACGGAGACAATGCCGACGTCGAGAAGGCCGGTGCCGCAGCAGCCGAAGCATTCGCCGACTATCGGGCCACCTCCTCGGAGACCCGCGCACAGTTCCTCGAGACCATCGCAGACAACATCGCCGCTCTCGGTGACACCCTGATCGAGCGGACGGTAGCCGAGTCAGGACTTCCGCTGGCCCGCATCACCGGCGAAGTCGGTCGCACTACCGGTCAGCTGCACCTGTTCGCTTCTGTTCTGCGCGAGGGCAGCTGGAACGGTGCCCGCATCGATCCGGCCCAGCCCGAGCGCACGCCGCTCCCCCGCGCCGACATCCGCCAACGGCAGATTCCGCTGGGACCGGTTGCGGTGTTCGGAGCCAGCAACTTTCCACTCGCCTTCTCCGTCGCAGGCGGCGACACCGCCTCCGCTCTCGCGGCCGGATGCCCCGTGATCGTCAAGGCGCACGACGCGCATCCGGGGACGTCCGAACTGGTCGGCCGTGCGATCGCCGACGCAGTGTCCTCCACCGGAATGCCCTCGGGCACCTTCTCTCTGCTGTTCGGCTCCGGTCGCGGACTCGGCACCGCGCTGGTGACCGACCCCCGCATCAAGGCCGTCGGATTCACCGGATCACGCTCGGGTGGAACAGCTCTCGTCGCCGCTGCAGCGGGTCGCCGGGAGCCCATCCCGGTGTACGCCGAGATGAGTTCCATCAATCCGGTGTTCGTCATGGACGGTGCACTCGCCACCCGCGGAGCCGAACTGGGCCGCGCTTTCGTCGCATCGCTGACAATGGGATCGGGCCAGTTCTGCACCAACCCGGGCCTCGTCATCGCCGTGGACGGCGCAGGACTGCAGTCCTTCACGGAGGCAGCATCCACCGCGGTGCAGGAGTCCACCCCCACCACGATGCTGACCCCGCACATCGCCTCCAGCTATGCCGACGGCGTCGCCGGCCTGTCCGACGCGGTGACCGTGGTAGCGCGTGGATCGGACACCGACGCCCCGAATGCCTGCCGCGCAGCACTGTTCGCCACCGACGCCGATACGTTCCTCACCTCCGAGGCCGCGCAGGCCGAGGTCTTCGGAGCGTCGAGCCTCATCGTTCGCTGCACCGATGCACAGCAGGTCCGTGACGTCGCCGCACTGTTGGAGGGACAGCTCACCGCCACCGTCCACGCCGACGAGTCCGATCATGCCGAGGCAGGCAAGCTCCTGTCGGTCCTCGAACTCAAGGCCGGCCGCATCCTGTTCGACGGATGGCCGACCGGCGTCGAGGTCGGCCACGCGATGGTCCACGGCGGCCCCTTCCCCGCCACCTCCAACTCCCGCACCACCTCGGTCGGATCGCTCGCGATCGAGCGTTTCCTACGCCCTGTTTCCTACCAGGATGTACCGAAGTCGTTGCTGCCCAGCGCTGTCGCCGACGGAAATCCCGAGGGCATCTTCCGCCGCATCGACGGCCAGCTCACCCAAGACTGACTCACCCCACCTAATTTTCGAGGAGATCCCCATGCTCGACGGCGTCCTGTTCTTCCCCGTCACCCCGTTCACCGCTTCCGGTGAGGTCGATTACGACCTGCTGGCCGCTCACATCGCGAAGGGTGTCGACGCCGGACCCGGTGGAGTGTTCATCGCCTGCGGCACCGGCGAATTCCATGCCCTCGAGACCGAGGAATTCGGCAGGATCGTGCGCACCGCAGTCGATGTCGTCGCGGGCCGGGTTCCGGTCTACGCCGGTGCAGGTGGGTCCGTTGCGCAGGCAAAGGCATTCGCGTCGAGCGCGAAGACCAACGGAGCCGACGGCATCCTGCTGCTGCCTCCCTACCTGGTGACGATGCCGCAAGCCGGTCTGGTCAACTACACCAAGGCCGTTGCCGGTGCATCCGATCTGCCGCTGATCGTCTACAACCGTGGCAACGCCCGCTTCACCGAGGACTCGGCCGTCGAGGTAGCGCAGCTGCCCACCGTCGTCGGGTTCAAGGACGGCACAGGCGATCTCGATCAGGTCGGCCGCATCGTCCGTGCGGTACTGGACGCCCTGGAACCGTCGGGCAAGCCCTTCCAGTTCTTCAACGGCCTGCCCACCGCCGAGGTCTCCCAGCAGGCGTACCGAGCGATCGGTGTCACGCTGTACTCCTCTGCGACGTTCGCGTTCGCACCCGAGCTGGCCCTGGCGTTCTACCGGTCACTCGACAGCGGCAACGACAAGCTCACTGCCGCACTGCTTCGCGAGTTCTTCCACCCGCTGGTGCGCCTGCGCGACAAGGTTCCCGGCTACGCCGTCGCTCTCATCAAGGCGGGCGTGACGATGGAGGGTATCGAGGCCGGACCGGTTCGCCCACCGCTGGTGGACATCAGCGCGCCGCACCTCGAGGAGCTCACCGCAATCGTCGCCGCCGGCCGGGCCGTGCTGGCCGACGAGCTCGCGGTGCACTGATGCGAGAACCGGTCCTGATCACCGGCGCTCGGATCACTCCCATCGCTTTCGTCGATCCTCCGTTGCTCAACACCGTCGGCGTGCATCAGCCGTACGCGCTGCGCGCGATCATTCAGTTGGACACCGATGCCGGCGTCGTCGGACTCGGTGAAACGTACGCCGACACGGCGCATCTGGATCGTCTCGACGCGGCCGCCACGGCCATCACCGGCCTGGACGTGTTCGCGCTCAACGACATTCGAGAGGCCGTCGCTACCGTGCTGGGGACGCTGTCGATCACCGGCGGAGACGGCGTCGCCGGCATGATCACCACGGCCAGTACGACGGACCGCGTGTTCTCCCCGTTCGAGATCGCGTGCCTGGACGTGCAGGGCAAAGTGCTGGGGCGACCGGTGTCCGATCTGCTCGGCGGCAAGGTTCGGGACTCGGTTCCGTTCAGCGCGTATCTGTTCTACAAGTGGGCAGCGCATCCCGGCCGAGAGCCCGACGAATGGGGCGAGGCAATCGATCCGGAAGGCCTGGTGCGCCAGGCTCGAAAGATGGTCGACGAGTACGGATTCCAGGCCATCAAGGTCAAGGGCGGCGTCTTTCCACCCGACGAGGAGATTGCCGGAATCAAGGCGCTACGCGAAGCGTTTCCCGAGCTACCGCTTCGGCTCGACCCCAACGCTGCCTGGACCGTCGATACGTCCATCCGCGTCGCCGCCGAACTCGACGGCATCGTGGAGTACCTCGAGGACCCGACACCGGGGCTCGACGGCATGGCCGAGGTTGCGCGCGAAGCGAAGATGCCTCTCGCGACCAACATGTGCGTCGTCGCTTTCGATCACCTGAAGCCCGCTGTGCTGAAGGACTCGGTGCAGGTGGTGCTGTCCGACCACCACTACTGGGGAGGTCTGCAGCGGTCGAGGCTGCTCGCCGAAATCTGCGAGACCTTCGAGATGGGTCTGTCGATGCACTCGAACAGCCATCTCGGAATCAGCCTCGCGGCCATGGTTCACCTTGCCGCGGCCACGCCGAACCTCACCTACGCCTGCGATACGCACTGGCCGTGGAAACACGAGGACGTCGTGGTCCCGGGCGTACTGAACTTCGTCGACGGGGCGGTGGCCGTACCCACCGGGCCCGGTCTCGGCGTCGAGATCGACGAGGACGCGCTCGCGGCGCTGCATCAGCAGTACCTCGACTGCGGGATCCGAGACCGTGACGACACCGGATACATGCAGAGTATCGATCCGAGCTTCGAGAACACCTGCCCGCGCTGGTAGGGCTAAGCTCGCTCCGGGTCGAGGGGATCCGTGCGAGAGGTTTGTCGTGTGAACACCGGTTGGCAGTATTCCCCCACGCCAGTCGCGCGAACGTCTGGGGTCAACTGTCTCGTCAGTGGGCTGGTGGGTGTCGTGACCGTCGTCGGGGCTTCGCCTCGGGCGGCGACTGTGCTGCTCGTCCTGGCGGTGGCCTGGTGCGCGCTGGGCATCTACATGGTCGCGGCGGCACCGGTGCTGTCTCGTCGCCTCTACCTGGCGATGCACCTGTCCGGTCTGACGAGCATCGCCCTGTTCTGCACCGCGGCGGGCGGGGCGATCCCGGCCATGTCCGGTATCTTCCTCCAGCTACTTCTGGTGACGCCGGCTTTCATCGTGCTGCCCAACCGCATCGCCTGGCGGACGACGGTTCTCAATGCCGTGTACGTTGCCTACTTGGGCACCGTCGTCGGTGATATCCATCCCGTCCTGGTGATCAACGCCCAACTCGTGCTCGTCGCCATCGCGATCTCCGCAGCCTGGGTCCAGAGCGTGGCGTCGACGTCCGAGATCGACCATCTCACCCAGCTCGCGAATCGACGGCGCCTCACCCGTGAGTTGGACGCTCGGCCGGGAACGGTGGCGAGCGGAAAGATCGACGCCATCGCGGTGGTGGACATCGATCGCTTCAAAGCGATCAACGACGACCACGGTCATGCAGCCGGTGATCGCACACTCGAGATCGTGTCGTCCGCACTACGCAACTGCCTGCCCCCGCAGTACCTGCTGAGCCGTTCGGGCGGCGACGAATTCACGGTGTTGTGCGCGACGGGCACATCCATGGAACTGAGTGACGCCGTCGACCGCGTCCGGCGGGAGCTGCCGTCGGACCTGACGATCTCGGTGGGCGTAGCGGGTCGGCAGGGCAGCGAATCGGCGCGCACCACCCTCGAGCGCGCCGACCGCGCACTGTACGAGTCGAAGAATCAGGGCCGAAACCGCACCACCATCCACGAGTAGGTCAGCGCGAGACGCCGACCTCGCGGAACGGCAGATCGACGATGGCCCGTGTCGACCGGACGGTGTTCCCGGAGCCTGGTCTAGCCGCGCGCCGATTCCACTGTCAGCGGCGCAACGATGTGGGCAAGCATGGTCGCAATGGTGGCGACGACGATGCGGCGCTCTGCGACGTAACCGCTCTGGTACCACGTCATCGCGGTGTGGCTGATGCCGCCGATGGCGGCGGTCGCGAGCAGGTCGACATCCATATCGGGGCCCGACGGCACCTCGCCCGCGAACGTGCGGAGGTAGCCGAGCAGCAGAACACCGAACTCGTGCATCACCGTCAGATAGGTCTGCTCGACGCGAGGACTGACCCCCAGCACCTCCATCCACACCACGCGGGCAAGGTGCGGGTCCTCGACAACCTGAAAGAACGGTTCGAGCAGCTGCCTCGCAACGGCCCCGAGACCACCGTCAGGATCTACCTCTGCCATGGCTTCGGACACCGAGTCCGTCAGGTGTGCAATGCATTCTGCGTAGACCGCGAGCAGGAGGTCTTCGGTCTTGTCGAAATACTGATAGAAGTGCCGGTCGGCGATCTTGGCCTCGCGGCACAGTCCGCGGACGGTCGCGGCGCGGTACCCGACGCTGCCGAACACCCGCAGGCCCGCGTCCAGCAGCTGCCGTCGCCTACGGTCGTCGCGGTCGGCGGCACTCTCACCGCCGTAGGCCCGGCCGGGCACGTCGACTGTTGCGCTCATGACCGTCGGGCATCCAGTTCGGCAGTCAGACGGATCAATTCGTCGTCTCGCTCCATCGTGGCATCCATGATCGGGTTGACGATGCCGCGCAATACCGAGATCGGAATCCAGCGACCGGGCACGGCGATGCGCGCGGCTCGGCGTCCGATGCCTCGTACGGCCACGCGGGCAAGCTTGTCCGGTGTGATCGGGCGGAGCAGTGGCGCGGGAAAGGCGCGGGCAGTCATCGCCGTCGCGACGGTGTCGCCGCCGAACGCCACGTCGGCAATGGGAGTGGCCACCCAGCCCGGGTACAGCACTCCGGCCGTCGCTTTCGTCCCCGCGAGTTCCGCCCGCAACGCGCGACCGAGTTGTTCGACGGCCGCCTTCGACGCCGCGTACGGCGCGTTCGCCAGCCCGTTGAGATAGGCGTACGTCGAGGAGGTGAGCAGCACGTAACCCCCGGACTCGACGATGTGCGGCAGCGCTGCCCGCACCGTGTTCCACACCCCGACGAGATTGACCCCGATGACTCTCTCGAACACACCGTCGTCGACGGAACGGATCGTCGATGCCTGTGCACCGCTGGAGATTCCCGCATTCGCCATCACGATGTCGAGCGTGCCGAACGTCTCGATTGCGGTCGCAACCGCCGCGTCGAGTTGCTCTCTGACGGTGACATCGGCATACGCGATCGCCACGCGCCGATTGCCCAGTGTCGCCGCCACCGATTCGAGATCGGTCGACGCCATGTCGACCAGAACGACCGAGGCACCGCGTCGATGCAGTGCGGTGGCCACGGCGGAACCGATGCCGCCCGCCGCTCCGGTGATCAGCGCTACCCGGCCCGAGAAATCCTTCATGCCGACACCTCGTCCTTCGTCGTCACGTCGGTGGATGACCGGTGGATGTGATGGGCTTCCGGCCGAAAACGCTTGGCCCACCGCCGGAAAGTGAAACTGAAGCCGGGGAACATGGCCACGACATGCCCGGACTTCGACTGGTACCAGCTGTGGCAGCCGCCGTCCTTCCAGACGGTGCCCTCCATCTCGCGATGAATCGTGTCGGTGTACTCCCGCTCTGCGGCGGCAGTGACCTCGATGGCCGTCGCTCCGGCCTGTCGGACGGCATCGACGGCCCGCACGATGTACTCCATCTGTGCCTCGATGAGGAAGATCGCCGAGGTGTGGCCGATGCCGGTGTTCGGACCGGTGACGACGAAGAGGTTGGGGAAACCGGGAATCGTGGTGCCGAGGTAGGCGCGGGGATAGGGATCCCAGACGTCGGACAGGGCGCGGCCGTCCCGGCCGATCACCGGATACGAGATGACGCCGTCGGTGGCGTCGTATCCGGTGGACCACACCAGAAGATCGATATCGACGTGTTCGCCTGTGGTGGTGACGATCCCGGTCTCGGTGATCTCGGCGATGCCATCGTTCTTGTCGTGCAGGGTCACGTTCGGCTGCCCAAGCGCGGGATACAACGTGTTGGACAGCAGTACCCGCTTGCATCCGATGGTGTAGTCGGGGGTGACCTTCGCTCGAAGCTCGGGATCCGGAA
Organism: Rhodococcus sp. ARC_M12; assembly: GCF_022810385.1. NCBI lineage: Bacteria > Bacillati > Actinomycetota > Actinomycetes > Mycobacteriales > Nocardiaceae > Rhodococcus > Rhodococcus sp. ARC_M12. The sequence goes on from NZ_JALGQI010000008.1 coordinate 194,109, forward strand.
CCTGAGACTCGATGTGCTTCAGCGCAGTTCGCTGCGCCACGGCCTTCAGCATCGTCCGTGAGTACTTGAAGCCCAGAATGCGCGTCTCGAGGGTCCAGTAGATCCCGGCGCGAACCGTCCTTCGAATCGGTTCCCTACGCAACAGCTTTCGCTGAAGCGCTGTGAATTCACGATCGTGGCGCGGCATCACCCAGTGCGGGGTGCGCTGAAAGACGTGCAGTTGCTCCACGTCGGGTTGGATCGCGGGAATCACCTGTGCCGCGCTGGCCCCGCTGCCGACGATCGCCACCCGTTTCCCGGCGTGATCATAGGAGGTGTCCCAGTCGTTGGTGTGGAACTGGGTGCCCTGGAACTTCTCCCGGCCGGGGAACGGCGGGACGACGGGTGTACTGAGCGGTCCCGACGCGTTGACGACGAACGTCGCCGCGTAGTCGCCCCGCGAGGTGGTGATCAGCCAGTGGTCTCCGGCCCATTCGATTCTCCGGACGTCGGTGTCGACGTGCGTTCGAGCCGGCAGACCGTTCGATTCGAGCACGTGGTCGGTGTACCGCTCCAGCTCCTCGCGTTCGGCGAACATACGCGACCACTCGAAGGGCTCCGACGCGATGGAATAGAGCGGACTCTGCACGTCGACGGCTGCGCCGGGGTATCGATTCTGCTTCCACGTGCCGCCCAGGAACGGACGCCTCTCGAGGATCACGAAGTCGTCGATCCCTCGATCGAGCAGCGCTTTGGCGGCGCACTGGCCACCGAACCCACTGCCGATGATCACCACGGTGTGAATGTGCATGCCGACGAACCTTCCCGCACGAGGCGCAATCCGATGATGCGCGTCATCACTTTAAAGTGATGACGCGTGATTCCGCAATGGAATCGGTCGATCGGCGAACGGTCGTCAATGGCCGCCCGACAGCTGCCCGGTCAGCCGGACATGCCGCTGCGCAGACACCGCGTCGAGGCCGACGATCTCCGCTCGCTTGCCCTTTGCCTCGTATTTCGTGGTGATGGCATCGAGCGTGGCGACCGTGGATGCATCCCAGACATGGGCACCGCTGAGGTCGATGACGACATGTCGAGGATCACCCGCGTAGTCGAACTGATAGACGAGGTCGTTGCTGGACGCGAAGAACAACTCCCCCTTCACCGCGTAGACGCGGGTGTCCTCGTCGGGATGCGCCACGTCGACGACCTCGGTGAGGTGCGCGACCCTGCGAGCGAACAGCACCATCGCGGTGACGACGCCGACGACGACGCCGTAGGCGAGATTGTGGGTGGCGACGGTGACGACCACGGTTGCCACCATGACTGCCGTTTCGCTCTTGGGCATGCGCCGCAACGTCTTCGGGCTGATGCTGTGCCAATCCATCGTGCCGATCGCAACCATGATCATGACGGCGGCGAGTGCGGCCATCGGGATCAGCGCAACGATGTCACCCAGTCCGACCACCAGGATCAGCAGGAACACCCCGGCAAGGAACGTGGAGATGCGCGTCCGGGCACCCGAGGCTTTGACGTTGATCATCGTCTGGCCGACCATCGCGCACCCACCCATGCCGCCGAAGAATCCGGTGATGACGTTCGCTGCGCCCTGACCCCAACTCTCCCGGGTCTTGTTCGAGTGCGTGTCGGTGACGTCGTCCACCAGTTTGGCCGTGAGCAGCGATTCGAGCAGTCCGACGACGGCCATGGCAAGGGCGTACGGCGCAATGATGCTCAACGTTTCGAGGTTGAACGGGACGTCGGGGATCAGCAGTGCGGGCAGGCTCGACGGCAGTTCGCCCTCGCCACCGACGTTGGGAACGTTCAGCGCGAACACCACCGTGGCAACGGTCAGCAGCACGATGGCCACGAGCGGCGCGGGCACGACGGACGTGATCCTGGGGAGCAGGACCATGATCAGCAGACCGACGGCCACCAGCGGGTAGACCAGCCACGGCACGCCGATCAACGCAGGAAACTGCGAGGTGAAGATCAGAATGGCCAGTGCATTGACGAAGCCGACCATGACGCTACGTGGGATGAAGCGCATCAACTTGGCGACGCCGAGGACCCCGAAGATCACTTGGAGGACGCCGGCGAGGATGACCGTGGCGATGAAGTAGTCGAGGCCGTACTGCTTGGCGACGGGAGCGATGACCAGGGCAATTGCCCCGGTGGCCGCAGAGATCATCGCGGGGCGGCCGCCCAGGAACGCGATGGACACGGCCATCGTGAAGGACGCGAACAGGCCCACTCGCGGATCGACACCCGCAATGATCGAGAAGGCTATTGCCTCGGGAATCAGCGCCAACGCGACAACCAGGCCGGCCAGCACCTCGGTCTTCAGCATTCGCGGGGACCGCAGGGCACTCATGACGGTCGGAATCCGCTCGGCGGAGTCGCTCATATCTCTCCATTCGTGATCGATGGATGCGGACGTGCCGACGAACGGCCGGTCTCATCCAGGGGGTGGGCGCATCGCTGCGCCCGAAGGCTTTGTTCGTGGAGCCCGATGGGCATCTCACGCATCCCGCACACATCGGGCGGGAAGGAACAGTCAGGAAACTGATCCCTACGCTTACGCAATAGTAGAGTTGACGCAAATCGACACTGTTCGGACCGGGGTCGACACCAGGTCGGAGGCCCCCCGTAGCGTAAGAGGCATGTCGAGATCACCACGGAACCGCAGATCCCCCGCCGCACCGAGAAAGCGATCCTCCTCCGCGCTTTCGGCAGGGCACCTTCGCGTGATCGCGACCGGCGGTCTCGGCGAGATCGGCCGGAACATGACCGTCTTCGAATTCGACGGAAAACTGCTCATCGTCGACTGCGGCGTGCTGTTCCCCGAGGAGCATCAGCCGGGCGTCGACGTCATCCTGCCGGACTGGAGCTGCATCCGGGACCGTCTCGACGACGTCGTCGCCATCGTTCTCACCCACGGGCACGAGGACCACATCGGCGGTGTCCCCTACCTGCTCCGCGAACGGGGCGACATTCCCGTCATCTCGTCGCGGCTGACGCTGCATTTCCTCGCCGCCAAATTCGAGGAGTTCAAGGTCTCGACGAAGCTGATCGAAGTCGAGGCGGGGCAGACGCGTCAGGAAGGCCCGTTCGAGCTCGAATTCATCGCCGTCAACCACTCGATCCCCGACGGTCTGGCCATCGCCATTCGTACCGACGCCGGGCTGGTGCTGCACACCGGCGACTTCAAGATGGACCAGTTTCCGCTCGATGGTCGGATCACCGACCTCCGTAGCTTCGCGCGCCTCGGCGAGGAGGGTCTCGACCTACTCCTCGTGGACTCCACCAACGCCGAGGTTCCCGGCTTCATGGTCTCCGAACGTGACCTGGTCCCGGCCATCGAGAAGGTGTTCCGCGAAACCACGGGACGCGTGATCGTGTCGAGCTTCGCCAGTCACGTCCACCGCATTCAGCAGGTACTCGACGCCGCGCATGCCCAGGGCCGCAAAGTGGCGTTCGTGGGCCGATCGATGGTGCGCAACATGAAGATTGCCACCGATCTGAACTACCTCGATGTGCCCGACGGGCTCGTCGTGGACCTGCCGAAGCTCAATCGTCTTCCGGCGAACAAGATCACGCTGATCTGCACCGGATCCCAGGGCGAGCCGCTGGCCGCACTGTCACGGATGGCCTCGGGCGAACACCAGATCAAGGTCGGCGACGGCGACACCGTACTGATGGCGAGCAGCCTCATCCCGGGAAACGAGAACGCGATCTACCGCGTCATCAACGGTCTCGTGGACAAGGGTGCGCGCGTGGTGCACAAGGGAAATGCCAAGGTGCACGTCTCCGGTCACGCCAGCGCAGGCGAGCTCGTCTACTGCTACAACATCCTCGAACCCGCCAATGTGCTTCCCGTACACGGTGAATCGCGGCACCTGCGCGCCAACGCCGATCTCGCAATCAGGACCGGTGTTCCTCGCGATCGCGTCCTGATCGCCGAGAACGGAAGCGTCATCGACCTGTTCGACGGCGTCGCGCAGATCACCGGCTCCGTCCCCATCGAGCTGATCTACGTCGACGGCAGTTCCGTCGGTGGTGTGACGGAGGATTCGCTGGCCGACCGACGCCTGCTCGCCAACGAGGGCGTCCTGACCGTCATCGCCATCGTGGACCCCGATACCGGCCTGCTGGTCGACGACGTCGATTTCATCGGACGCGGATTCGCGCACGAGGCCAACGCTTTCGACTCGTTGGCCAAGGCGATCGGCAAGACCCTCACGCGCGAGAGCGACGTCAAGGTTGCTTCTCGCGAGAACATCGAGAAGCGCATCGTGCAGGAGTCGGCCCGCTGGGCCAAGCAGACCCTGGGCCGTCAGCCCCTCATCGTCCCGGTGGTCGTCGACGGCTAGAGCTGGGCAGCTGCCCCGCGAGTCGACAGCACCTCGGTCAGCTCCTCGGCGTAGGCGAGCTGCCGCCGCAACGTGCGGCAGCTGTCCTCGGCCTTGGTGTGGCACTCGCGAACGAACGCTGCGGCCGACGATCGAGCATCGTCGGTCGCGTTCTCGTCGCCCAGAATGTCGAGAGATTCCAGTAGCTGTTTCATCTCGGCCAGGGTGAAGTCGAGGGGCTTCATTCGGCGAATGACGAGCAGGCGTTCGACGTCGGCCTCGGTGTACAACCGAAATCCGCCTGCGGACCGGGCAGAAGGCGCTACCAGGCCCACGTCGTCGTAGTGACGGACGGTGCGGATGGACAGCTCGGTTCGCTGAGCTACCTGCCCGATCTGCATGTGCATGTCGTCGTCCGTCATGTGCCGCCTCTCTTCGCCCGAGCGTCCACCCTAGTCAGTGCTCGGCACCGAGGTTTCCACTGAGACGATCGTGCCGTTCGATCGAGGGCGCGTTCAGGCCGATGATCTGCACCGTCTTGCCCTTCGCGGCGTACTTGGTGGTGATGGCGTCGAGGGTCGCGACAGTCGAGGCGTCCCAGATGTGCGACTCCGACATGTCGATGACCACGTTCTTCGGATCCCCCACGTAGTCGAACTGATAGATCAAATCGTTGCTCGACGCGAAGAACAACTCGCCCTTCACCGCGTAGACGCGAGTGTCCTCGTCGGGATGAGCCACATCGACGACCTCGGTGAGGTGCGCGACCCGGCGAGCGAACAGCACCATCGCGGTGACCACACCGACGACGACGCCGTACGCGAGGTTGTGGGTGATCACGGTGACTGCCACGGTCGCGACCATGACGAGGGTTTCGCTCTTGGGCATGCGCCGCAACGTCTTCGGGTTGATGCTGTGCCAGTCGAAGGTTCCGACGGAGACCATGATCATGACGGCGACGAGCGCGGCCATCGGGATCAGCGCAACGATGTCGCCGAGACCGACCACCAGGATCAGCAGAAAGACGCCGGCGAGGAACGTCGAGATACGGGTGCGGGCACCAGAAACCTTGACGTTGATCATGGTCTGACCGATCATCGCGCAACCGCCCATGCCGCCGGTGAATCCGGTGACCAGATTGGCCACGCCCTGGCCCCAACCCTCGCGGGTCTTGTCGGAATGCGAGTCGGTGATGTCGTCGACGAGCTTGGCCGTCATCAGCGATTCGAGCAGACCCACCAATGCGATCGCCAGAGCGAACGGCGCGATGATGCTCAGTGTGTCGAACGTGAACGGTACGTCCGGGATCAAGAACGACGGCAGCGAGGACGGCAGCTCGCCCTCGTCGCCCACATCCGGGACCGCGAGCGCGAACACGAGCGTGACCCCGGTGAGTATCACAATGGCGATCAACGGTGCCGGGACGATCGTGGTGAGCTTGGGCAGAAAGAACATGATGAGCAGGCCAACGGCGACCATCGGGTACACCAACCACGGCACCCCGATCAGGTACGGCACCTGGGAGCTGAAGATCAGGATCGCCAACGCGTTGACGAAGCCGATCATCACGCTGCGCGGGATGAAGCGCATCAGCTTGGCGACGCCGAGAACGCTGAGCACGACCTGCAGGACTCCTCCGAGGATCACCGCTGCAATGAGGTAGTCGAGGCCGTAGTCCCGAGCCAGCGGGGCGACGACCAGCGCAATTGCCCCGGTAGCAGCGGAGATCATCGCCGGGCGGCCACCGACGATGGAGATGGTGACGGCCATGGTGAACGACGCGAACAGCCCGACGCGTGGATCGACACCGGCAATGATCGAGAACGAGATGGCTTCCGGAATCAGCGCCAGTGCCACCACCAGGCCTGCGAGCACTTCGGTCTTGAGTCGCTTCGGCGAGCGCAACGCACCCAGCACCGAGACGTCTTCGACGGCGGTGACTGGCACCTGGGCAGCTCGAGACACGACGACTCCATTCGATGGGTGCGGAGGGATGCTGCGCGCGAACTCTACTCTTACTGGAGAGAAGGTTGCTAATCGTCGTGACCGTCGGCCTACGCTAGATTGATACGTAAAGGTTCCGCGAAACTGCCAGCGCGATGCAAGGAGTGAATCGATGTTCTCGCTCAACAGGCTGTCCTGCTTCATCGCCGTCGCCGAGGAGTTGCACTTCGGCCGCGCCGCCGAACGACTGCACATGACGCAGCCTCCGCTGAGCAGGCAGATTCAACAGCTCGAAAGCGAGGTCGGCGTGCAGCTGATCGATCGCACCAGTCGGTCGGTGACGCTGACCGCGGCGGGCCTGGCCTTCCTACCCGAGGCCCGACGCATCCTCGACCTCGCCGAGGGCGCACTGCTCACCGTCCGACGCGTTCCCACCGGCGATCTCGGAACGGTGGTCGTCGGATTCACCGGCGCCTCGGCGCACGCGGTGCTCCCGCAGTTGCTCGACGCCGCCCGCGAGAAGCTACCGGACGTCAAACTCGTTCTACGCGAAATGGTCTCGGCAGTGCAGATGGAATCGTTGGCCATCGGCGATATCGATCTCGGGTTGGCCAGACCACCACTCAAGCGACCGGGCATCTCATCCCGACCGGTGCTGCACGAATCGTTGATCGCAGCGATGCCCGAGGCGCACCCGCTGGCCGCGAAAGACGAGCTGTCGGTGGAGGACTTCGACGAGCAGCCGATCATCATGTACTCGCCCGTCGACGCGCGGTACTTTCACGAGCTGCTGATCAGCACCTTCACCATCGTCGGGGTGTCCCCGCGCTACGTGCAGTACGTGACCCAGGTGCACACGATGCTGGTGCTCGTTCGTTCCGGCATCGGATTGGCATTGGTACCGGAGTCGGCGTCGACCATGCGGCCGGAAGGTGTTGTGTTCCGGCCGGTTCGGACCGTGAAGGAACGCCCCGTCGAACTCGACGCGGCATGGCGCGTGGACAACGACAACCCGGCACTGCACCGCTTCATGACCGATGTGCTGCCGACGCGGGAGTGGTCGTGATGCGCCGCTGATCGAGTTGCGTGCAGGACCGTGACGGCGCGAGTGCGGTCCGATGGGAGACGCCGAAGGCCTGCGCGCGTTTGCCCACTTATTGTCCAGATGCCTACCTGCGACTGTGAGCAGATCAATGATTACCCGGCATGGAGCTCGATCGAGGTCCGGCAGCTGCCGCGCGAACCTTCCGGCGTTGCCTGGGGGGTCACTCTTTCGGTATGGACACGTCCTTGCCTGCTGCGATGTCGCGCAGCCACTGCGGGACAGGGTCTTTGTCGTACTCGCGGAGCGCGATCGAGGCTTGCGCGGCGGCAGAGCGGACCTTCATCGACCGGCCGCGGCGTGCCGGGCGGTTCTCCGTGGTGGTCATCGCGGGTCCTCCGTGTCTGTGTCGGTTCCATTGTCGCTGCTGCCGCCGCTTTCTGCCAGGACGTCGTCAGATTCGGTCACGATGTGATCGGCGATGACCCGTAGTGTGCGGCGGTCGGTCTTGGCGATGAACGGTGTTGTGGCGACGGTGCCAAATACTCTCCAACCGAGTGCGGCTTCGTCGTCATTTTCGCTGACGGTCCGCCCGAGACACCAAGTGATGCGTTGCCAGGATTGGGAACGGTTGTCCGCCCGAGTGCGCTGGCTGACAGTTCCCACTACGCCGACGACGGCAAGCAGACCGACGATGAGGGTGATCCAGGCTTGCGCTGGCACTGACCGGGTTCCTTTCCTGCGGCAGGGTCAAACGCGTGGCGGGTGACCCACCACGCTCTCCCGTGAACAAGAAGGACCGTAGCCCGACCCACCGACACGAAATCGACATGCCAGTTCGAGCACCACTGAATTCCAGAAACCGCTACGCCACATTCTTGGAGAGATGGATCAGCGCGTAACCGCCCGAAGTTTCGTGCCTACGAGTTTCTGGGCGGCGTGCTGCAACGTCCTCAACGACATCCTTCGCCGCACACGCCACCGAACTACCGCGGCGTCCCGACCGGCGGCTTGACGGCCGTCACCGGGCAGTGTGCCTCGAGCAGTACGCGCTGAGAGATGCTGCCCATGAACAACTTTCCGACGGGCGATCGACGTCGGATCCCGATCACGACCAGCTGAGCCTGCTCGTCGAACGACAGGTCGATCAGATTGTCGGCGTGTGAGCGGCCCGCTTCGTTGTCGTGGATCTTCGTCGTGACACCGACGGCCGAAGTCTCCTCGCGAGCCGACTCGACGGTGGCAGCGAAGTCGGCGTCGGCTGCGCTGTTGTCCTCGGCCACGATGAGCAGGTCCGTTCCACGCATGTGCGCCTCGCGAAAAGCGAAGGGCAGCGCGCCTTTTCCTTCGATGGTCGGCGAGTAGCCGACGACGACGGTCACTGCGTCACCGGCGTGACGAGGGTGCCGTCGGCCAGGAAGCGATCGAGGTTCTCGAGCGTGAGTGCTTCCATCGCGGCCCGCGTCTCCACCGTACCGCTGCCCACGTGCGGCAGCAGCACCACGTTGTCCATCCCCAGCAGGGCGTCGGGCACGTTCGGTTCGTGGGCGAACACGTCGAGACCGGCTCCGGCCAGCTGCCCCGCGGCGAGCAACTCGATCAGCGCTTCCTCGTCGACGACGCTTCCGCGTGCGACGTTGATCAGATATCCCTGCGGCCCCAGCGCTTCGAGCACTGCACGATCGACCAGATGGGCAGTTCCCGAGCCTCCCGACGCCGCGATGATCAAGACGTCGACACCGTCGGCCAGCGCTTGTGGACTGGCTGCATACGTGTACGGCGAACCGTCGATTTCGTTGCGATTGTGGTACGAGATCTCGCAGCGAAACCCTGTGAGCCGATCGGCAATTGCCGAGCCGATGCGCCCGAGGCCGATGATCCCCACACGCTTGCCGGTGACCTGACGCGTCAGTGGCGTGTTGCCCTCGGCCGGCCACCGACCGGCACGCACGAACCTCTCGGCGGAGGACAGCCCACGCATGGTGTCGATCACCAGACCGACCGCGAGGTCCGCCACACAGTCGGTCAACACGTCGGGAGTGTTGCTGACGGCGATACCGCGGTCTGCCGCCGCGTCGACGTCGGTGGTGTCGTAGCCGACGCCGAAGTTCACCACGGCTCCGAGCTGCGGCAACCGCTCCATCAGCGCGGCATCGACGCCGGTCCGGCCGGAGGTGACCACTGCAGTGATCGATTCGCCGTGCATATCGAGAAACTCGTCGCGACCATCCCCCTCGGGCAGTTCCAGCGCGTCGTACTCGGCAACCAACGTGTCCATCAGCGACGGCTTGAGCGGTCCGACTCGGAGCACCCGGCCGCCTTGTTGCGAATCCGGTTGAGACACAGAGTAACTCTGCGAGCTGACGGTGACCATTGTTCTCCTCGCGAGATGGTGGAACGTGCGCGTTTCCTGTACGGTATGCCGCTTCTCGAATACCTGTCCAACACGGAAATAACATGGACCGATACCCAAACGGCATGAACGACGCATTGCCGATGCAGGCTTGACCAGCCTTCCCCCCATCCGGCCTGGTCAGCCCACTTCTCATGTGACTCGAGCCTCATCAAGACTTGGTTTGTGACCCACAAAACTGGCCGGAAAGGGCATTTCGTCCGGTTGACGGTGAAGACAGCCCGCTCCTACCGTGTGTCTACCGTCACAGATTCGGCTGCAACTCGCAGACGCGGATCCTTTTCCCACTGGAGGCCACCATGAGCCCTGCACTCTTCGTGCAGCAGGGACGGAACCATCGCGTCGCCGCAATTGCCGTTGGCGCACTGTCACTTTCACTTGCCGCAAGCGGCTGCACCGTCGCCAACTCCAACAACGGCGGAGCCGCTCGCGCAGATACTCTTCGCATCGTCCTACCTCAGGAACCGCCGACCCTCGAAGCCTGCGACGTCTCGCTCACGTCGGTCGGGGTCGTCACCCGCTCGAACATCACCGAACCTCTCATGGAACGCAACCCCAGCACCGGAGATCTCGAACCCAAGCTCGCCGACTCCTGGGAGCAGACCTCCGACACCGAATGGACGTTCGCGATCCATCCCGGAGTGACGTTCAGCGACGGCAGCCCCTTCGAGGCCGAGGACGCCGCCTTTTCGATCGACCGCACGGTCAACTCCGAACTGGGATGCAACGTCGAAGGGTACGTATTCGGCGACGCGAACCTGGTGGTGAAAGCAGTCGACCCCATGACGCTGACCGTCCGGTCGCCCGAACCCGACCCCATTCTGCCGCTGCGCCTCTCGTTCGTGGAGATGGTTCCGCGCACGGCCAGCTACACCGAGCGGGTGCGCGAGCCGATCGGCACGGGACCGTTCGCGATCGAGCGTTGGGACTACGGCCAGAAGCTCTCGCTCGTACGCAACGAGACCTACTGGGGCCCGAAGCCCGAATACGCCAGGGCCGAATACCAGTGGCGCAGCGAAGGCAGCGTCCGCGCATCGATGGTCACCAACGGTGAGGCCGAGATCGCCACGTCCGTCGGACCCGAGGACGGAGCGGGCGACCTCGGAGTCGCGTACCCCAACAACGAAACAACGGCGCTGCGCATCCAGGCGGCTCAACCGCCACTGGACGACATGCGGGTTCGGCAGGCGATCAATTACGCCATCAATCGCGAGGGCATCGTCAAGGCACTGTTTCGTGGACTCGGTTCACCTGCAGAGCAATTGATTTCCGAGGGCGTGGTGGGCTTCAACGAGGACCTGACACCGTGGCCATACGACATGGACGAGGCCCGCGCGTTGATCGAGCAAGCCCGCGCCGACGGCGTACCCGTGGACACCGAGATCCGCTTGATCGGACGCACCGGGCAGTTCCCGAAGATCAACGAGACGGTGGAGGTCATCCAGAACTCGCTGTCCAAGATCGGTATGAACGTGAAGATCGAAATGATGGACGCCGCGGGCACCGCCGAGTATCAGGAGCGTCCGTTCCCCGACGTCGGGCCGTATCTGCTGGTGATTCAGCACGGCAACCAGGCCGGCGACTCCGCGTTCACCGTCGATCAGTACTTCACCAGCGACGGCTTCCAGAGCGCATACGGCACTGCGGAATTCGACAGAAAGATCGCCGCCGCCGGTGCGCTGACCGGCGAGGACCGCCAGGACGCGTACGCGCAGGTGTTCGCCGACGAACCGAAGGACATCATGCAGATGGCCTACATCGCACACATGAACGGGGTACTCGCCAAGGCGTCCTCGGTCGACTACACCCCGAACTCGGCCACGGTCGACGAAATGCATCTCGCCGCGATGACCCGCGCCGATACCGAGAGGCCCTGACATGTTCGGATTTCTCCGCAGACGGATCTACACCAGCCTCATCCCGCTGTTCGTCGTCCTGCTCGGCGTGTTCTTCCTCGCTCGGCTCACCGGCGACCCCACCAGCCTGTACCTGCCCGAATCGGCCACCCAGGCCCAACGCGAGGCCTTCCGTGCCACCAACGGCTTCGACCAACCGGTGCTGACACAGCTGTTGGACTACTTCAAGGGTGTCGTTCAACTCGACTTCGGGCAGTCGCTCCGCACCGGTGAGGACGCGTCGGCGATGGCATTGCGTGCCTTCCCCGCAACGTTGCAGCTCGCGTTCGCGACGATGTTTCTCGCGATCCTCGGTGCCGTGATCATCGGGTGCTGGGCTGCGTACCGGCCCAACTCACTGGCCGACCGTATCTCGAGCCTGCTGTCGATGACCGCAGCCAGCATTCCCGATTTCTGGTTCGCCATCATGGGCGTCTACGTCTTCGCCATCCTGTTCGGTTGGCTGCCCACCTCCGGTGTCGACAACGGAATGCTCTCCTGGGTACTGCCCATCGCGACACTGCTCATTCGACCCCTCGGCGTGCTGACTCAGGTGGTCCGAGGCGCAATGGTCTCGGCCCTGTCGGCCCCGTACGTTCGGTTGGCGAGAAGTAAAGGGGCAGGCGATCTTCGGGTCGTCACCCACCACGCTCTGCGCAATGCCGCCGCACCGGCGCTGACCGTTGCCGGCGACCTGATGGTCGGACTCGTCAACGGGGCGGTGGTCGTCGAAGCCATCTTCGGCTGGCCCGGCATCGGAAAGCTGATGATCGACGCCATCCTGCAGCGCGACTTCGCCGTCCTCCAGGCGGCCGTTCTGTTGACGGCAGTGTCGATCTTCGTGCTCAACATCGTCATCGATGCCTGCTATGCACTGCTCGACGCCCGGGTTCGCGACAAGGTGAAGGTCTAGGTAAGAACATGTCACTCGACTTCGAAGCACCGAAAACGTCCGAGCCCGAGGATGTTCCGTCCTCGGTTCCGGTGGAAGCCCGCAAAGCATCGGCCCCGCTGTGGAAGCTGCTGTTGCGAGACAGGGTTGCCACCGTCGCCGCTGCGATCCTGGTGCTGGTCCTGCTCACGGCGATCTTCGGGCCGATGCTGGTCGGCGACTCGGCGACCGATCAGGATCTCGACCGCTCGAACCTGCCACCGTTCACCCTCGACACCGGGTGGATGAACATTCTCGGTACCGATCCACTGGGCCGCAGCATGCTCGCCCGGTTGATCGTGGCCAGCAGAACCACACTCTCGGTTGCCGTTCCGGCCGTGATCCTTTCCGCGATCATCGGCTCGTTCATCGGTATGTGGGCCGGCTTCCATCGGGGCTGGCGCGAGACCGCGGCGATGCGCGTCGCCGACGTCATCCTCAGTTTCCCATCCCTGCTGATGGCCGTCGTGGTGCTCTACGTCTTCTCGCCCAGCGCTGCGAACATCGTGCTGGTGCTGACGGTCACGCGTATCCCGATCTACCTGCGTACCGCTCGCGCCGAGTCCGCAGAACTGCAGAGTCGGTTGTTCGTGGACGCCGCCCGTACCTTCGGTGCCAAGAGCGGATCGGTGATCCGACGCCATGTGGCCCCGATTCTGCTGCCTACCCTGCTCACCGTCGCAACCCTGGACTTCTGCTTCGTCATCCTCGCCGAATCGTCACTGAGCTTCCTGGGCATCGGTATTCAGCCACCGGACGTCTCCTGGGGCCTGATGGTCTCGCAGGGCCGGACCTACCTGCAGACCGCCTGGTGGCTCTCGTTCTTCCCCGGCCTGGCCATCGTGTTGACGACCGTCTCGGCCACCGTGCTCGCCGCCTGGGCCCGCATCGCCACCGACCCCGCGCAGCGCTGGCGACTCAACGTGCCCCGCTCCAAGCGCTCTCGCCTGCTCCCCGCACGAAAGGTCGTCTCATGAGCGCACCGGCAACAACACCGCACCGAACCGACACCGGCAGCGTCGCCCTCGACGTTCGCGGGCTGACCGTCGATCTGCGGACGCCGTCGGGCGTCATCCGCGCCGTCGACAACGTCACCTTCACCGCCCGTCGCGGTGAAACCCTGGCTCTGCTGGGCGAATCCGGTTGCGGTAAATCGATGACGGCACAGGCCATCGTCGGGTTGCTCGAGCCGATCGCGGACATCACCGGTGGCTCGGTCGAATTGGGCGAGATCGACCTGGTGACGGCCAAGACCAAGGTACGACGCACGGTCGCGGCCACCGAATTGGCCATCGTCTTCCAGGACGCACTGACCGCCCTCAATCCCGTCTACACCGTGGGAACTCAACTGGCCGAACCGTTTCGGATCCATCGAGGTATGTCCGGCAAGCAAGCACGGGCGGAGGCCATCGCGCTGATGGCCCGCGTGGGCATCCCCGAGCCCGAATCACGCGCCGACTCCTACCCGCACCAATTCTCCGGTGGTATGCGTCAGCGCCTGCTGATCGCGATGGCCGTAGCGCTGAGCCCGTCGGTACTGCTGGCCGACGAACCGACCACCGCCCTCGACGTGACCGTGCAGGCGCAGATCATGGCGCTGCTCAAGGAATTGCGCACCGAGCACGACATGGCCGTCGTACTCATCACCCACGACCTCGCTCTGGTGGCCGAAGAGGCCGATCGAGTGGCAATCATGTACGCGGGCAACGTCGTCGAGACCGGACCGGTGTCCGAGGTGTTCGGCGAACCGCGCCACCCGTACACCAAGGGTTTGCTGGACTCGGTACCCGTTCACGCCGTCCGCGGTGAGGATCTGAAGTCGATCGGCGGCACCCCACCGGATCTGCATTCCATTCCCGACGGGTGCGTCTATCAGGCCCGCTGCCCCCTCGCCCGCGAGATCTGCATCAGCACTCGACCGCCGCTCGAATCCGTCGGCACCGGCCGGATGTCGGCCTGCCACTTCCCGAACGAGGTACCCAGCCATGTCTGAGCAACTGCTGACCGTGCGCGGCCTGAACAAGACCTTCGACGTGGGCCGCGGCAAACTCCGGGCCCTCGACGCCATCGACCTCGATCTACGACGTGGCGAGACCCTCGGCCTCGTGGGCGAATCCGGCTGCGGCAAGTCCACTCTCGCACGCACCCTGATGATGCTCGAACGACCCGACTCGGGCACCGTCGCCTTCGACGGCATCGATCCGTTCGCGCTGCGCGGCAAGGACCTCCTCGCGTGGCGTCGACGAGTACAGATGGTGTTCCAGGACCCGTACGGCTCACTGAACTCGCGAATGACGGCAGGTGACATCATCGGCGAACCGTGGCGAACCCACAAGGGCCTGTACAAGACTCGCCGCGATCGTTCCGCACGAGTTCGCGAACTGCTGCATCTGGTGGGCCTACGCCCGAGCGACGAGAATCGATTCCCGCAGGAATTCTCCGGCGGTCAACGCCAACGCCTCGGCATCGCGCGAGCTCTTGCCCTGAACCCCGACGTGATCATCTGCGACGAGCCCGTCTCGGCCCTCGATCTCTCGGTGCAGGCGCAGGTACTCAACCTGCTCAACGACCTGCAGAAGCAACTCGGCATCTCGTACGTGTTCATCTCGCACGATCTGTCGGTGGTCCGACACGTCGCCGACCGCGTCGCGGTGATGTACCTGGGCCGCATCGTCGAATCCGGGGCCACCGAAGCAGTATTCGAGCGACCGTCCCATCCGTACACCGCGGCGTTGATGTCGGCCGCACCCACACTCGACGCGTCGAACCGCGGGACGAAGATCCTGCTGAAGGGCGAGGTACCGTCGCCGCTGAATCCGCCGTCGGGATGCCGATTCCGCACCCGTTGCTGGAAGGCGACCGAACTGTGCGCCAGTGAGGCGCCACCGGTGGCGCTCGACGCCGACGAGGCCGATCACATCGCCGAATGCCACTATCCCCTCGCCGCAGGCAATCTCGGCCTCGTTGCTGCCGGGACGTGATGGCGACACACCTGAGCGTCACCGGCTTCGTCGTCGTCGCCCTGGCCATCTTCTTCGCGTCGGCGATGCAGGCGTCGATCGGATTCGGCATGGGCATGCTCGCAGCGCCGATCGTGGCCATCGTCGACCCCGGTCTCATCCCGGCGACGCTGATCATGCTCGCCGTTGTCGTCAGCGTGCTCGTTCTGGTTCGTGATCGCACCGCCCTCGATCTCTCGGGAGCGGGGTGGGCACTCGCCGGTCGCCTGCCCGGTTCGGCGGTGGGTGCACTTCTGCTCGTCCTACTGCCCGAGCGAGGACTGGCCATACTGCTCGCGCTTGTGGTGTTGGGCGGCGTCGCACTGACATCCTTCGGCTGGGTCCCGTTCCCGCACCGACGAAATCTGGTGGTGGCCGGGGCCGCGTCGGGAATTCTGGGAACGGCCACCTCCATCGGCGGACCACCGATGGCCCTGGTGTGGCAACGCAACACCGGGGCCGAACTACGCAGCACCATGAGCTGCTTCTTCCTCGTCGGCTCGCTGATCTCGCTGGCGGTACTGGCGGTGGCCGGCGCTGTAAATGCCCATACGGCCACGCTGTTCGTGTTCCTGGCCCCGGCGACGATTCTCGGTTTCCTGCTTTCGCGGGTGGTCAATCGTGTTCTCGACCGTCGACGCCTGCGCATCGTCGCGATCACCGTCTCCGCCGTCGGCGCGCTCGTGCTCGTCGGCCAACAGGTACTCGCCCTGTTGTGAGACGCGACGCGTCACGTGTCGAGTCGGCCCCAGTGGGTAGTCCGCACGAATGACTACGAACACCACACGCGCGCTGATCGTCGGTGCCACCGGTATTTCCGGGCAGGCCCTGTGCCGCGCCGCACTCGATGCCGGCTGGACCACCTACGGACTGAGCCGCAGCGGAAGTACCCCCGTCGACGGCGTCGTGCCGGTGGCTGCGGATCTGCTCGACCCGGAGTCCTTGCGGGACGCCCTGGCCGACGTCCGTCCCGAGGTCGTGTTCTTCACCGCCTGGATGAAGAAGGACTCCGAGAAGGAGAACATCGAGGTCAACTCGGCGACCCTACGCAATGTTCTCGACGTTCTCGGACCCCTCGATTCGGTGAAGCACGTCGCGCTGATGACCGGCCTGAAGCACTACCTGGGACCGTTCGATGCCTACGGTGAGGCCGTGATGGCCGAGACGCCGTTCCACGAGACCGAACCGCGGCTCGACGCACCGAACTTCTACTACGCGCAGGAAGACGAACTGTTCGCCGGTGCCGAGAAGTTCGGATTCGGCTGGAGCGTGCACCGCGCCCACACCGTCTCGGGATTCGCCGTCGGCAACGCGATGAACATGATGCTGACGCTGTCCGTCTACGCATCGATCTGCAAGGAACTCGGCGAGAAGTTCGTCTTCCCCGGCTCCGAAACACAGTGGAACGGGCTCACCGACCTCACCGACGCCGACCTGCTCGCCGAGCAGATGGTCTGGGCCGCAACCGACGACAACGCGCACAACGAGGCCTTCAACATCGCCAACGGTGACGTCTTCCGCTGGCGCTGGCTGTGGCCACAGTTCGCCGCGCACTTCGGCGTCGAGCCCGAGGGTTTCGACACCGAACCGCGTCCACTCGAACCGCGCATGTCCGACGCGGCCGCCGCGTGGAAGCGCATCGCCGAGAAGCACGATCTGGTGGAGAGCGACGTCTCCCGGCTGGCGTCGTGGTGGCACACCGACGGCGACCTCGGCCGCGACATGGAATGCCTGACCGACATGAACAAGTCGAAGAAAGCCGGGTTCCTGGGCTTCCGATCCACCCCGGATGCCATCGCCTCGGTGATCCAGCGTTACCAAGAAGCGCGCCTGATTCCCTAGTGCGTGAGAGCGGCTGCGCCGCATGTGCACGAAACTTCGTAGCCCACTACGAACTTCCGCTCACATGCGCGTAGCGCTCTCGCACCGCCGGGGTGGGGTCGGCCTCGTATATCCGCGACGGTGCCTGCGCCCAGGTCGGCGGCTCGCTGGTCCCGGCCAGTGTCCACGCCGCCTGGCGCGCTGCGCCGTCGGCCACGTACTCACCGGGCTCCGGCACGATCACCGGCGCACCCAGGATCGCCGGTGCCAGCTCACGCAGAGCTGCCGATTTCGCGCCACCGCCGATCAGCAGCACCCGCTTCGTCTCCACACCCTGCGCGCGCAGGTGGTCGATACCGTCGGCCAAGCCGCACAGCAACCCCTCGATTGCCGCGCGTGCCAGGTGGCCGGGCGTCGAATTGTTCAGTCGCAGGCCGTGAACGGACGCGGAGGCGTCCGGCAGATTGGGCGTGCGCTCGCCTTCGAAGTACGGCACCAACACCAGGCCCTCGCTTGCCGTCGACAGCGCCAACCGGGACAGTTCGTCATGGTCGACGCCCAGCAGACGCGCCGTGGCATCGAGCACGCGAGCAGCGTTGAGCGTGCACACCAGCGGCAGTTGACGGCCGGTGGCGTCGGCGAATCCGGCGACCAGGCCCGAACCGTCCGCTGCGGCAACCGAGGTCACGGCCGAGACGACACCGGATGTACCGATCGAGACGACCACATCACCGGGCTGAGCATCGAGGGCGAGCGCCGCCGCGGCATTGTCTCCGGTTCCCGGCCCGATCAGCGCACCGCCCGATGTGCGGCCGATCGCCTCGCTCGGCGCAGCAACTCGGGGCAGCTGCGGGTTGCGCCCCCGAAAGCCCAACTGCAACAAGTCGGTTCGGTACTCGTTCGAGGCGGCGGAGAAGTACCCGGTGCCGCTGGCGTCCCCTCGATCGGTGGCCAGGGCGTCCAGTCCGGCTGCGCCGCCGAGCTGCCAGCTCAGCCAATCATGCGGAAGACACACGGCCGCAGTGCGATCGGCGTTGTCGGGCTCGTGGTCGGCAAGCCACCGCAATTTGGCGACGGTGATCGACGCCAACGGAACCACACCGACGGCGTCGGCCCAGGCCTGTCCGCCGTCGACGCCGGTCTGCTCACCCAACTCGGCAACCAGATCCGTTGCGGCCTGCGCCGATCGAGTGTCGTTCCACAGCAACGCCTTGCGCACCACAGCACCGGCGTCGTCGAGGCAGACCATGCCGTGCTGCTGCGCACCGACCGACACCGCGTCCACGTCGTCGAGTCCGCCTGCTGCCGACACCGCCTCGTCGAGCGCATCCTTCCAGCGCTGCGGATCGATCTCGGTGCCGTCGGGATGAGCAGCTCGCCCCTGGCGCACCAGCTCTCCCGATTCGGCGTCACGAACGAAGACTTTGCACGATTGAGTGGAAGAGTCGATTCCGGCAACGAGAGCCACGATGAGCTGGTCCTTTCCTACGCAAGTGTGACCTACGACCCTACCCGCGGTGTGTGGTCGCCTCGGTCACCAGCGTGCGCGCGTATGCGATGGCCTGCGGCGTGGTGTCGAAGACGCGTCGCGCATCGTCGTCCTTGGTGGTGAACACGCCCAGAGCCTCGAGCGGACGCAGGTGTTCAGGTTTCGCTGCGGAGATGAGGACGGTGATGCGGCGGTGTTCGAGTTCGGTGATCGTGTCCTTGAGCACGCTCGCCCCGGTCGCATCGATCGTGGTGACTCGGGACATGCGCAGAATGACCACTTTCACGTCCGAGACGTCGGCGAGTTCGAGGAGAAAGCTGTGCGCGGCTCCGAAGAACAACGCTCCGTCGATTCGGTAGGCGACGATGTGTTCGCGCAGCAAGCTTTCTTCTTCCGTCGACACCGCGTCGAGTGCGTCCAGAGGAACCTGCTCGACCCTGGCCGATCGCGCAACAGCCCGCAGTGCCAGCACCGCAGCGAACCCGACGCCGACTGCCACCGCCGTCACCAGATCGAAGACGACCGTGACGAGGAAGGTCGCCACCATCACCACGGCGTCGCCGCGGCCTGCACGAGTGATCGCTCGAATCGACGCGGTTTCGACCATGCGCACCGTGGTCGCCAATAGGACTCCGGCGAGGGCGGCGAGTGGGATATCGGCCACCAGCCCGGCGGCCGAGTACATGATCGCCGCGAGGATCACGGCATGGGTGAGCGCCGCGAGCCTGGTCCGCGCCCCTGATCGAACGTTGACGGCAGTGCGGGCGATGGCACCGGTGGCGGGGATCCCGCCGAACAAGGGAGCTGCGATGTTCGCCAGTCCCTGCCCGAACAACTCCCGGTCGGGGTTGTGCCGCGCGCCGACGCCCATCGAGTCCGCCGCGGTCGCGGACAGCAACGATTCCAGGGCGGCCAGCGCAGCGACGGCGAACGCCGGTGCCACCAGCGCGGTCACGTCGCCGAGGTGGAAGAAGCTCAGGCTCGGGGCGGACAGCGACGACGGAATCGTGCCGATGCGGGCGATGTCGAAATCGAACAGTTGGGCAGCCACCGTCGCTGCAACAACAGCGACCAGGGAGAACGGAACCTTCGGTGCCAGGCGGCCGCCGACGAGCATGAGAACCGCGACTGCGACTGCGACAGCGGGAGTCAGGACACTGGCGTGCGAGACGAACGAGCGCACCGCGTCGAACGCGGATTGCCACACCTTCTCCCCCTCGGCGTCGGTGATGCCCAAAGCTGCCGGAAACTGTTGCAGCGCAATGACGACGGCGATACCTGCCGTGAATCCTTCGATGACGGGTGCCGGCATGTATCGCACGGCCCTACCGATGCCTGCTACCGCGAGCGCCAGCAGGATGACCCCGGCCATCAACCCGACCGCGAGCACTCCCGTCGGCCCGTATTCGGCAACGATCGGGACCAGCACCACCGTCATGGCACCGGTGGGACCCGACACCTGGAACCGTGATCCACCGAATATCGCGGCGACGACTCCCGCGATGATCGCGGTGGTCAGTCCCGCCGCCGCACCCAGCCCGGTGCTGACGCCGAAGCCGAGCGCCAGAGGCAACGCGACCAGGGCCACGATCAGGCCGGACAACAGATCTGCACCGGGCGCGCGGAAGGCGGGCTTCCACTCGCTCCACCTGGGCAGGAGTGCGGACAGTGCCGTGAGTGTCTCGCTGGTACGTGTCGGGTTCGCAGGTTCGGCCATGCGCTGCTCTTTCGGACTGCTCGATCGCTGATTCAACTGATTGCTAAGTTTAGCAATCAGTGAATCAGTGGAGCAATGGACCAAAGTCCTCTGTATCGGAGGATCAGCTGCGCGCTCCGGATTCGCCTTCCAACAGCTCGGCCTGGTTGGCCACCACTCCCGTGAGAATTTCCCGCGCGACGAGCAACAGGTCGGCCACCTTCGGCGACGTCAATGTGTAAGAGACCGACAAACCGTCGCGAGTTCCCTCGATGAGGCCCGCGCGTCGCAGGATGGACAACTGCTGCGACAGATTCGCCGGCTCGATACCGATCTCGGGGAGCATCTCGGACACGGCATGCTCGCGCTCGCTCAACAACTCCAGCACGCGAATACGAGCGGGGTGAGCCAATGTCTTGAAGAAGTCGGCCTTCATTCTGTAGAGCGGCCGACTCGAATCCGTGGCCATGACGTCCTTCCGTGGCACCCACCACCGCTCAGCAGGCTACTTGCGAACACTAGCAATCAATCGCCGGAAGGGACGACCTCCCTGTCCTTCCCGAAACTCGGCTACCTTCACTCTCATGCGCGGAGACCCCGAAGAATCCACCGACTTCAGGCTCACCGTGGCCACGGCCGCACTCGACCTGTTCTCCGTCAAGGGCTACGAGGCGACGACGGTGGACGACATCGCAGTCGCCGCCGGAATCTCGCGTCGGACATTCTTTCGGCAGTTCCGCGCCAAGGAAGACGTCATCTTCGCCGATCACGAAATACTGCTCGAGCAAGCCGGCGCGTTCCTCGATTCCAACGAGGGCGACCCGTGGCAGGCAGTGTGCGACGCTGCGCAGTTGGTCTACGAGCGCTTCTCGGACTGGATGGAGATGTCACGCTTGCGCTACCAGGTGGTGCACCGAATCCCGGCCTTGCGCGACCGAGAAATCGTCACCGTCTTCCGGTACGACCGACTGTTCGTCGAGTACTTGCAAAACGCACTGCCCGACCATTCGCACCTGGAAATACTGCAGTTCTCCGCATCGGTGACCGCGACGCACAACTACATCCTGCGACGCATGATTCGCGACGGCATGCCGACGTCCGTCGCCGATCTGCGATCGGCCCTCTCCCAGGTCCGAGCCCAGTTCCTCGGTGAGATCGTCGTTGCGTCGTTCCCGCGCGGCACGTCCGTCAGCAAGGTCGTCGACGCATTGGCCGACCACACACACGACTGAGAGCTTGGCACTGAGTGCCGCCTGCACGAGACCCGGTCTTGAATCGGTCCGAATACGGACGTACACTGGGGCAATCCTTGGCACTGAGTGCCCTACGTGGGCAGTGCTACCCCGACATACCGAGGAGCGTGGCCGACATGGCCGGAAATCCCGACTTCGATCTGTATCAATCACCCGAAGAGCACGACGAACTGCGCGCGGCCATTCGGGCGCTCTCGGAGAAGGAGATCGCTCCGTACGCCAAAGAGGTGGACGAGGACTCCCGCTTCCCGGAAGAGGCATTGAAGGCACTCAACGCCTCCGGCTTCAACGCCATCCACGTTCCCGAGGAATACGACGGACAGGGTGCCGATTCGGTTGCAGCCTGCATCGTCATCGAAGAGGTCGCCCGGGTGTGCGGCTCGTCCTCGCTGATCCCCGCCGTCAACAAGCTCGGCACGATGGGCCTGATCCTCAAGGGCTCCGAGGAGCTCAAGAAGCAGGTTCTGCCCTCCCTCGCCGGCGGTGCAATGGCCTCGTACGCCCTGTCCGAGCGCGAAGCAGGGTCCGACGCCGCCGCCATGCGAACCCGCGCCAAGGCGGACGGTGACGACTGGATCCTCAACGGTGCCAAGTGTTGGATCACCAACGGCGGCAAGTCCGAGTGGTACACCGTCATGGCCGTGACCGATCCCGACAAGGGCGCCAACGGCATCAGCTCGTTCATCGTGCACATCGACGACGAGGGCTTCAGCATCGGCCCGAAGGAGAAGAAGCTCGGCATCAAGGGCTCGCCCACCACCGAGCTGTACTTCGAGAACTGCAAGATCCCCGGCGATCGCATCATCGGCGATCCCGGCACCGGCTTCAAGACTGCGCTGGAAACGCTCGACCACACCCGCCCCACCATCGGCGCACAGGCCGTCGGTCTGGCACAGGGTGCCCTCGACGCGGCCATCGCATACACCAAGGACCGCAAGCAGTTCGGCAACGCGATCTCGAGCTTCCAGGCAGTGCAGTTCATGCTCGCCGACATGGCGATGAAGGTCGAAGCCGCACGTCTGATGGTCTACAGCTCCGCAGCCCGCGCCGAGCGCGGCGAGAAGAACCTCGGGTTCATCTCCGCGGCAGCGAAGTGCTTCGCCTCCGACGTGGCCATGGAGGTCACCACCGACGCCGTGCAGCTCTTCGGCGGTGCCGGCTACACCACCGACTTCCCGGTCGAGCGCATGATGCGCGACGCCAAGATCACCCAGATCTATGAAGGCACCAACCAGATTCAGCGTGTTGTCATGTCGCGGGCGTTGCTCAAATGAGCACGATCGAACTCGTAGGCGTCATCGGCGGTGGCACCATGGGCGCAGGCATCGCCGAGATGTGTGCTCGCTCCGGTAGTTCGGTGCTGATCCTCGAGACGAGCCAGGCGACAGCCGATGCTGCAGAGGCACGCCTCGACAAGTCGTTCGCCCGCGCCGTCAAGTCCGGCCGCATCGAAGCCGACGCGGCCGAGAAGTCCAGGGCGGCAATCACGTTGACGCTCGACATCAACGACTTCGCAGACCGCGACCTGGTTGTGGAGGCGGCGCCGGAGATCGAATCACTGAAGCTGGATCTGTTCGCCAAGCTCGATTCCATCGTCAAGCCCGAGGGAATTTTGGCGACCAACACCTCGTCGATTCCCGTCATCAAAATGGCCAACGCGACGAAGCGTCCCGACAAGGTCGTCGGAGTGCACTTCTTCAACCCGGTGCCGGTGCTGCCGTTGGTGGAGATCGTCGTCAGCCTGCTCACCAGCGAAGAAACCGTTGCAGCGGTGACGGACTACGCCGGAAACACGCTGGGCAAGAAGACGATCCGCGCCGGCGATCGCGCCGGATTCATCGTCAATGCCTTGCTCATCCCGTACATGGTCTCGGCCATCCGCATGCTCGAGTCCGGCTTCGCCAGCGCGGAGGACATCGACGAGGGCATGGTCAACGGCTGCGCGCATCCCATGGGTCCGTTGCGTCTGACCGACACCGTCGGCCTCGACGTCACCCTCGCGGTGGCGGAGTCCCTCTACGCAGAGTTCCGCGAACCGCACTACGCCCCGCCGCCGCTGCTGCAACGCATGGTGGACGCGGGAATGCTGGGTCGCAAAACTGGTAAGGGTTTCTACTCGTATTCGTAGTAGTCCCCCCGGAGTCCGCGTGAATGGTCCATTCACCCCCGTCAGGGCCGGTGAATGGACCATTCACGTCTTCGAAAGGCGCACACTGGAGTCGTTCCACAACACTGGGAGGCTTCATGAACATCGATCTCGACGGCCGGACGGCATTGATCTCCGGCTCCAGTCAGGGCATCGGATTGGCCATCGCCACAGAATTGGCCCGTGCCGGTGCGCGCGTCGTACTCAACGGTCGGAGCGCATCCGCGCTGGATTCGGCCGAGGAACAACTGCTCACCGAAGTACCCGGCGCACGAGTGATCGTCGTGGCGGCGGATCTCGCGACGGCCGAAGGGGTCGAGACGCTGCTCGCCACGGTCCCGGTGGTCGACATTCTGGTCAACAATCTCGGCATCTTCGGAGCCAAAGCCGCCCTCGACATCGACGACGACGAATGGCGACGCTATTTCGAGGTGAACGTCCTGTCCGCGATCCGGCTGATCCGGACGTATCTGCCGGCGATGACCGAAGCGGGCTGGGGCCGAATCCAGAATATCTGCAGCGATTCCGCTGTCGTGATTCCCGAAGAGATGATCCACTACGGAATGACGAAGACCGCGCTGCTCGCGGTGACCCGCGGATTCGCGAAAGCTGCTGCAGGCACTGGTGTTACGGTCAATTCTGTGATCGTCGGCCCCACCCACACCGAGGGGGTGGAGAAGTTCGTCGCCGAGCTGGTCGGTGACGAACTGCCCTGGGACGAGGCTCAGGCGAAGTTCATGAAGGAACACCGGCCACAATCGCTCATCGGGCGCCTGATCGAGCCGAAGGAAATCGGCAACATGATCGTGTACCTGAGCTCGGAGCAGGCCTCGGCGACCACCGGCGGCGCACTGCGCGTCGACGGCGGTTACGTCGACGCGATTCTGCCCTGACTATGCACTTCTCTGCGGTGGCAGTAGCCCGTCCGGTCGGTCACAGTTTGTGGCCGGCCGGATCGGGGCATGCGCTGAATACACGGAATCAAGCAGAGGTTCTTCACGCATTTCACCGCATTCGGAGACGATTCGACAGTGAGCGATCAGTACACCTTCACCAACCCCGTCACGCAGTACCGCCAGGACGGCTTCCCGGAGCAGCACCAGGATCCGCCCGGCCTGGCAGCAGACCTGCAGCCGCTCGCCGATCACGGTGAGAACACCTATCGCGGATCCGGTCGCCTGACCGGCCGCAAGGCGCTCGTCACCGGAGCGGACTCCGGAATCGGTCGCGCAGCAGCGATTGCCATCGCCCGCGAGGGTGCCGACGTAGTACTCAACTACCTTCCGTCGGAGGAAAAAGACGCTCAGGAAGTTGCTCAGCTGGTACGCGACGCCGGACGCACCGCAGTCCTGGCACCGGCAGATCTCACCGACGAGCAGGCCGCGCGCGGCATCGTGCGCACCGCCGTCGACGAACTCGGTGGCTTGGACCTGCTGATCAACGTGGCCGGTAAACAGCAATTCGTCGAAGACCTGGCCGATCTGACGTCCGAGCAATTCGATCAGACGTTCAAAACCAACGTCTACGCACTGTTCTGGATCATTCAGGAAGCGGTGCCGCACATGCCCGCCGGTTCGACGATCGTGAACACCAGCTCCATCCAGGCATACACACCCTCGCCCGGTCTGGTGGACTACGCGACGACGAAGATGGCGATCAACACCATCAGCAAGGCCCTCGCGCAGCAGCTGGCACCCAAGGGTATTCGCGTCAATGTCGTTGCACCGGGACCGTTCTGGACGCCACTGCAGGCAGCAGGCGGACAGCCGACATCGGCACTGCCGGAATTCGGCAAGGAAACACCGCTCGGACGCGCCGGGCAGCCCGCCGAAATCGCCGGCGCTTACGTCTACCTGTCGTCGGCCGAATCGGGTTACGTCACCGGCGACACATTGAACGTCAACGGCGGCATGCCGACGCCGTAGGCGTCACCCGTGTTGGGTGAATGGACCATTCACCCCCGTCTGGGCCGGTGAATGGTCCATTCACGCATTCGCGAGAGGTCAGTCCTTCGGCCCACCAGCGGCGTAGACGACCTGACCCGAGATGAAGCCGGCACCCTCGCTGACGAAGAACGACGCCAGGTGCGCGATGTCATCCGGGTGTCCGACGCGATTGACCGGAATCTGCGACGCCGCAGCAGCTTTGAAGTCCTCGAACGGCATCCCGACACGTTCGGCGGTGGCCGCCGTCATCTCCGTCTCGATGAACCCGGGGGCAATGGCGTTCGCGGTGACGCCGAACTTGCCGAGCTCGATGGCGAGGGTCTTGGTGAATCCCTGCATACCGGCCTTGGCGGCGGAGTAGTTGGCCTGGCCGCGGTTGCCGAGGGCCGAGGTGCTCGACAGGTTGACGATGCGACCCCACTTGGCGTCGATCATGTGCTTCTGGACCGCGCGGGTCATCAGGAACGATCCGCGCAGGTGGACGCCGAGAACGGAATCCCAGTCCTGCACCGTCATCTTGAACAGCAGGTTGTCGCGAGTGATGCCGGCGTTGTTGATCAGTACGGTGGGCGCACCGAACTCGCTCGCGATGCGATCGACTGCAGTCTGGACCGATTCTTCATCGGCGACATTGGCACCGATGGCCACTGCCTGCCCACCTGCGGCCTGAATTGCGCCGACGGTATCGCTGCATGCGGCCTCGTCGAGGTCCACGACAGCAACGCCGAAACCGTCCTTGGCCAGGCGTTTCGCCACAGCAGCACCGATACCGCGGGCACTACCGGTCACTACGGCGGTCTTGATCTGATCACTCACGAATTTCTCCTACGAAATCGGCCTTTACGAACGGTCACCTGTTTCTACCAGGCCGCTCCATCTACACGTCGACGCTACCTAGTCGCTCCACGCAAGTGTGGTTCGCTGAAGACAGCGCCGTACCGCCTGGCACGTATGAGATGGTGTACGGGCCGCTACCCGTCAGGAGCACTATTCTCCGAGGAGGTTGGACGTTTGCTCGACGCACTGTGCGCGTGTACGCCGCATCGCCCACGAATCTGTTCCCGCAGCTGGTAAGCGCACCACCGGTCGCAGGGTGTGCAACCGCCACTCGAATACGCATCGGACGAATGTCCAGCATTCGTGTTACCAGCGACAAGATACGAGGACCCAGCCAATGTTCCGCTCTACCCGTCCGCACGCGCAATACGTCGCACCGCACGATCTCATCTCACCCGGCTCGGCGCGAGACTTGAGAGGGCGAGGTGCTTGATCGACTCAGGGAGCGCACGAACGTCCAGTTGATCAGTAGGTTGTACGCGTTCCAACGGTCCGCGATGGGTATCTCCCTCATCTCGGCTGTCGACTCGGCAGCCGCGTTTGTCACCAGGTTCACGAAGCAACACCGCGACGACGCACAATGCCATTTGGTACTCGCGTCGTCCGGAAAAGGAAACATCGGCGACCGGGCCATGCTGGAGGCAGTCCTGGCCCGAACGATCGGACCGACGAAAGTAATCGTCGAACAGTCGAACGATTACGAGAGAACGGGCCAATTTTCCGAGACAGAATTTGTGCCACTACCCATATTGGCAAATGGGTACGCACTTTACAGGTTCCGTGACTCACTACGTTTCGCTGCACTCCTGAAGAATGCGACCAGCTATTCCGTGATCGGTGCCGATGTCATGGACGGGCTGTACGATGTCGCGCTATCCGTGGCCCGCTCGAGCACCATGGTCATGGCGGCGAATGCCGGCGTGCCAACCACTTTGTACGGCTTCAGCTGGTCCGAGATTGCGAATCCGACAGCACTCAACTCCCTCATGAGGGCGGCTCGAGCGGGAGCGTCGCTGTACCCCCGCGACCCTGCCTCGCTCCGTCGGCTGACCGCAGACGGCATCGACTCCGTAGTACAGGCCGCAGACGTCGTGTTCACGGATCGAACGGTGACCACGGCCGGCGAGCAGCACAGCTGGATAGTTGCACAGCGGCAACGCGGACATCGAATAGCGATCGTGAACGTCAGCGGGCTATTGGCGAGGAGAATGAACCAGATTCCCGAGTATCTCGAGATACTGACGCATCTACTCCAGAAGGACTTCTCCATCGTGCTGCTGCCCCACGTACTCAGACGCGGGGACGACGATCTCGCGGCCCTCGAGCTGCTCGAGCAAGAAGTTCTACGGGCCCGGATGCCGTCGACTGGTATGCGAATCACACTCGTTTCCCACGGATCTCGTCCATCCGACATTCGCGGACTGACGATGGAGGCCGACATCGTGATCACCGGCAGGATGCATCTGGCCATACTGGCGATGTCGCAAGGTACACCCGCAATCACCCTAGGAACGCAGGGGAAGGTAGAGGGTCTGTACGAAATGTTCGAACTACCGGCCCTGTGCGTCGAGCCGAATCCCGGTTTCGGCAGCCGAGTGGTAAGTCTGTTGTCCGAGCTCGACCTCGCCGAAACGCGATCCGTACTGGGCGACAAGCTTCCTTCCGTACTTGCGCTGGCCGAGAGGAACTTCGACGGGCTCGCGGAAGTGTCGTAGGTGCAGTGAGTGTCGAACGTCCAGTTGATCCGCGTACTGCCGGCTCCGAGTCGAAGGAATAGGAATGCTCCCTGACAATGATGGGCAGGCGGGCGACCTCGCTGCGCCGACACCTCGTGCCACTGTCGCCCTGGGCTTGCCATCGATCAGAATGGTCGTCGAAAACGACGTCTGCGTCGGGTGCGGTGTGTGTAGCGTCGCGACCGGAGGAGACATCGACGTCGCGTTGAACGAAAACGGTTACTACAGCGCGCAATTGGACAATCTCCCCGAATCGACGGTGGCGATGGGCTCGAGCGTGTGCCCCTTTGCAGACGAGACGCCGGATGAAACTGCGGTAGCGGACCGATTGTTCACATCCACTCCATCCGAAGACCCGGTTGTGGGCAGGTACATATCGATTCAGGTCGGCAGGGTCACGTCCGACCAAAGAATCCTGGGGAGCAGTTCCGGAGGGATGACCAGCTGGTTGGCGGGCGAGTTGCTGGACAAGGGCCTGGTAGATGGTGTAATTCACGTCGGGTCGGCTACAGAACCCCTGTTCGAGTACATGGCATCCTGGGACATGGAGGGACTCGAGACCAACCGGAAATCGATGTATTACTCGACCACGGTCACCGAAGTTGTGAACCGGATACGTGGCGATGGATTGCGATACGCATTTGTCGGTGTTCCTTGCTTCGTGACTGCGATGCGTCACCTGTGTGCCTCCGACAAGGTTCTGGCAAGCCAGGTCAAGTATTTCATCGGCTTGGTTTGCGGTCATTTGAAGTCGTCCTTCTTCGCACAGTCTCTTGCCTGGCAGACCGGCGTCGCGCCGGACCGCATCGACAGTGTCGACTTCCGAGTCAAACGCGAAGGGCGCCAGTCCAGCGACTACGACTTCAGTGCCATCGATTCCTCGACAGGCACAGAGCTCAGCCGCCCCACTAATTCACTGGTCGGCGGCAACTGGGGTCACGGATTGTTTCAGCTGAATGCCTGCAATTTCTGTGACGATATCTTCGCCGAGACGGCTGACATCACATTCGGTGATGCGTGGTTGCCCCGCTTCAAAGATGACTGGCGTGGAACCAACGTAGTCGTTTGCCGGGATCCGCAGCTTGCCGAACTGCTACAGGACGGTGTCAGCGACGGCCGCTTGTTGCTGGAACCGCTCGGGGCGGAAGAAGCCGCCGTAACACAGGAGGGCAACGTCAGACATCGACGAGTGGGGCTTTCGGTGCGTCTGGCCGACGATGCAGCCGACGGATCGTGGACTCCACACAAACGGGTCGTTACTTCCTACGAGGGCGTGGACGATGACCGACTGGCGATCATTCGATCTCGACGAAAACTGACCGAGCGAAGTTTCGAGGTATTTCCCCGAGCGCTTGCTGCAGGAAATCTGGGAAAATACATATTGGGGATGTCGATTCATATAGCCCGACATGATGTTCTGTACTTTCGGCGGTCGCTCGGCAAGATCAAGCGCGGCTACGTCGTGTTCGTGCGCGGCGTCTGGGTTCCCTCGATATCCGAGCTGCGCCGACGTTCGCGAGCATGTACTTCCACCGTTCATGAGGACTGACTCTTGGGTCATCACTTGCGCTGGGCACCGTTGTCGTCCGTCGCAGCCGGTCGAATCCGTGTCGACAGGTCCCGCCCGTAAATCTCTCGTAGTCGCTCCTCGAATGGCTCGGAGGTGTAACGCGCCCTTGCCCAGGTGCGTGTTCGGTCGGCCGCCACCATTGCCTGGTCGTCGTTCAGGCAATGCACCAAGCCATCGGTCAATCCGGCGTCGGTGTCGGAGACGGCGTAAAACAGGCTGTCTTCGCCGATGCCTTCGGTGCCGACGGGTGTCGCCACGACCGGTACGCCCCACAGCATCGCCGACAGGGTCTTGAACTTGACTCCGGCGCCGGTGCGCAGCGGGACGACAGCACACCGCGCACCGCGGTAGAAGAGCTCGATGGAGTCGACGAATCCGGTGACATGCACGCTCGCTTCGTTCTCGGCGGCGGCGAGCATGCGTGTCGAAGGGTTGCTCCCGACGAGGTGCAGGGTCGCGTCCGGATGTGCAGCAACGACTGCGGGCCAAATTTCTTCGATGAGATGCACTGCCGCGGTTTCGTTCTCCGGGCGGCGAAACGCCCCGACGAAGATGACGGATTTGCCGTCGACGCTGTTGGGGCCGACTGCGTCGGACATCCCCGGCTCCTCGAGATCCGGCAGCACCACCTCGACGTGGCAGGTGACCCCCAGGTCCGCCAACAGCCCGGAATCCTTGTCGCTCAACACTATTGCCGTATCCAGCGCAGAAATCAGCCGACGTTCTCGGAATCTGTTGACCGCACGCCCCACCCCCGCGGTCCAACGGACTAATCGGCTCGGGGAGTTGATCGCGTGCCGATGGATACGTTCGCACACCACGTCGTGTACGACGCCGATGACGCGCACGTTCGGTGCAACCCGGCGAACGAACCCGACGAGCCGAAAATACTCCACCCACTGCACTTCCACGATGTCCGATCGACGTATGGAAGCCACCAGATCCGGATTTCGCACAGCGGCTCGGGTGTAGCCGGCATTCCAGCGATACGGGTCGAGGAGGAACAGTGCCCGCTGCACGAGTCCCTCGATGCGTCCGAGTCGCGTCGACACCAATTCGACGGAGACACTGTCGGACCATGTATCGGCTTGTGCCGCTGCGTTGTCGGCACTCTCGGGTACGAAGTAGACGGTGTCGACGGCCGAGGCGAGGGCACGGGCGTGGGCGAGTACGTACTGACCGCCCGCATGCGCCACGTGCCGAAACGGTGCCGCATGAGACAGCGACGTCACTGCGATTCTTCCTGACACAGTCGGGCACTCTACCGCCGGACCCGCGCCGGCGTGCGAGTACGGAACTCAGGCTAGTACGCCGCCACCGCTCCGTCGAGTGCCTTCTGCATTCCCTCTGCCACCACTCGGGTGATATCGATCGGCTTCTCGGGCAGTTCGGTGATGGGAGTGTCGATGTAGACGCTCGCCTGCTTCACGCTCGGCACACCGGGGCCGTAGCTCATACCGATGCAGATGAGCACCGGTTCCACGCCCAGCTTGCGCGCCCGCATCGCGATGTGGCCGATACCGCTGCCGACGTGCTGCACCGTCGTCGGATCTTCGAGGTTGCAGGTGCCCTCGGGAAACACCGCGAGGTCGTCGCCCCGCTTCATGCGCTCGGCGCTGACATCCATCATGCGGTTGCCCGCAGCGCTGACCGCACGCATTCCATGATTCTTGCCGCGGAAGACAGGAATGCCACCCATCATGTCGATTCGCCTGCGCTGCTTGGGTTCCTGGAACAGCTCGTCCTTGGCCAAGACCCGGGTGCGGCCGATGACCGGACGCAGCGGCGACGACCACGCCGCCGCTGCGAGCGTGTACGGATCGCTCTCGGTCAGATGATTGACCGCGATGAGCAGACGCGTGTCGTCGTACACGAGACGACGCAGCTCCTCA
The DNA here is from genome assembly GCF_022810385.1 of Rhodococcus sp. ARC_M12. NCBI lineage: Bacteria > Bacillati > Actinomycetota > Actinomycetes > Mycobacteriales > Nocardiaceae > Rhodococcus > Rhodococcus sp. ARC_M12. The sequence goes on from NZ_JALGQI010000008.1 coordinate 226,050, forward strand.
CGGGCACCGTCGGGATACGACACCCGCGGACGGAAGCGTCGGGCAAGGGCGGCATACGCCAACCTCGCGACCTGACGATTCTGCCGGTGACGCAGGTAGAAGTCGTACACGGTCACATCGTTCTCGAGAATTACCGCAGGACGATCCATGACGCGAGCTTAGCGTCACACCCGCGAGGAACCCATAGCCCGGATCCCGACGGCAAGTCCGACCGCTGCGGTCGCGACCGCTGCAACGACACCTGCCGTCACCGTCGAACTCGCGAAGTCACCGGCGAACAGTGCACGTTCGGCGTCGACGAGATATCCGAGAGGGTTGATGTTCACCAGGAACTGCATCCACCCCGGGGCGGTGGTCAGCGGCAGCATCGTGCCCGAGAGAATCAGCAACGGGAACATCAGCGTCTGCTGGATGGACCAGAACACCCAATCCTGGCCGCGCACAGACAAAGCCAATGCATAGGACAAGGCACCGAGCCCGACTCCGAACACCCCGAGCAGCACGATTCCCACGGCTGCACCGATCGGATTCACGGACAGGCCGAGCGGCAATGCCACCAGGATGATCAGCACGGCCTGAGCTGCCAGCGGCACCATTTCCTTGAACGCGCGCCCGACGAGCAGCGCCGCTCGCGGCAACGGTGTCACCGACATTCGTTCGTGCGAACCCTGTTGCAACTCGGCCAACAGATTCGAGCCCGTCATCGACGTTCCGAAGATGGTGATCATCGCGAGTACCCCGGGAACGAACCAGTCCCAGACACTTCCGTTGCCCAGACCGGGGACCTCGGTGAGCAGGGGGCCGAACAGCGCCAGGAGAATCAACGGTTGGATGAGACTGAAGGTGACGGTGAACGGATCGCGGAGCATCGGCCGCAGCTCCCGACCCATCACCAATGTGCTGCCCGAGAGAACGTTCATCGGAGTTCTCCTGCCGTGCCCGCGGTTTCGAGGGACACGTTGGCGCTCTCACGAAGACTTCGCCCGGTGAGGCCGAGGAACACATCGTCGAGGGTCGGTCGCGTCATATCGGCAGTCAGTACGTCGATTCCGTGGGATTGACTGCGGCGCAGCAATTCCGGAAGGACCACCTCGGCTCGCTCGACCCGAATGTTCAGCCGCGAACCCGCGACCGTCACGTCTCTGATCCCAGCAACACCGTCGAGCAACGGCAGGAGCGCCGACGCGTCGGAGACGGCGAGGACCACGAGATCACCTGCCAGTTCCGACTTGAGCGCCGCGGCGGTGTCATCGGCGATGACGGTGCCGCGATCGACGACGATCACTCGCTCGGCCATCGAATCGGCCTCGTCGAGATAGTGCGTGGTGAGCACGATGGTGGTGCCCATTTCGCGCCTGAGCCGCAGAATGTGGTCCCACAGGTTCGCTCGGCTCTGCGGATCCATTCCGGTGGTCGGCTCGTCGAGAAACAACAGGGGCGGACGGTGCACCAGCCCCAGCGCGATGTCGAGTCGTCGCCGCTGCCCACCGGAGAGAGTCGAGACGGTGCGCTCGGCAAGCTCGCCGAGTTCGAGAGCGGCGATCAATTCGTCTGCGCGACTGCGTGATCGCCGACGCGTCATGCCGTAGCACTGGCCCTGCACAACAAGCTCGTCACGGACGCGTTGATTGTGGCCCGCGCCGTTGCCCTGCCCCACGTAGCCGAGGCTCCGACGAACCCCGTCCCGATCTTTCGCTACGTCGAATCCGGCGATCCGAGCCGAGCCGGACGTCGGTGCCAGCAGGGTGGTCAGCATCCGCAAGGTGGTCGACTTGCCCGCCCCGTTGGGGCCGAGCAGAGCCACGAGCTCGCCCTCACCGATCGTCAGATCGATGCCCCGCACCGCCTCCACGGTCTTCTTGCCCTGCCGGAAAGTCTTGGTCAATCCGAATGTTTCGATCATCTGTTGACGCCCCTTGTCGCACTGAGTGAATCCGTACGACGAGGACGCTAGAAACGATCGCGGTCAGCTTCGGTCCGCGTTGCCAGGACAGCCGCGAATCAGCCGAAGACGGGGAACTTTCGCTTACTGGCGAGAGCGTCCATTCCGGATTGGATGCTCGCACGCACCTCGTCGTACTTGGCGTCGACGTACGCCTCGTCCTCGCACCGAGCCGGATCGTGGTCCAGTTCGACCGGCGGCATGAAACGGGTACGGATCTTGGCAGGCAACGGAATCTGAGGCAGCGCGGCGGGCGCGATTATCCAGGGAAGCGAGATCGCGATCGGAAACACCTTCAACCGTGCAATCTTGTCCAGCTTCAGCGCTTTCGACAGCTTGTCACCGCGAATGAGCACCGGCATCGCGTCGGCCCCACCCACTGTCGCCACCGGCACGATGGGGACACCCATGCGGATGGCGAGCTTGACGAAGCCGGTCCGACCACCGAGGGTGGCCTCGTCTCGCTTGCTCCAGGGCCGCAACGAATCGACCTCACCGCCCGGCCACACGATCACGTCGCGCCCCTCGGCCAGCGCCGTCGACATCGAGTCCGGTGCCGCGGGAAGTACACCCATGGATCGAAAGACTTTGCCGATCAACGGGAACGCCATCAATGCGTCGTGTGCTGTTCCGTGCAGAATTCGCTTCTCGCCGAAGTGTCGCCACCATTGCGCACCGACGGTCCACGCGTCCCACACGAACGGCGCACCCGAGTGCACCCCCACGACCAGCACCGGCGACTCGGGGATGGTCTCCCAACCGTCGATCTCCATCCGGAAGTACCGGTCCATCACCCCGTTCCACAGCCGCTGCTGACGATCCATCGCCACGGTGTCCTGGTCGTCGAGGTCCCAACTGCCCGCGCGTTCGGCGACAACAGCTCCGAGACCACCGGACGCGTTTGCGCGGCGCTCCTTCATCTTCAGGCGCGCAGCCGCAGCGTAGCGCTGAGCCTGCTCGCGCAATTGCTCCTTCGCCTGAACTTTGGAGCCGTCCCCACCCATTACGTGATCCCCATCACTCATACCCGCACCGTACTCCACCCGACCGAAGTCGACCGACAACCGGCGCTCGTTACCCCGCGCGACGTCCGGCCTGTCCGTTATGGTCAAAATTCGAGCCGAGCGAACGAGGTACACCGATGGATCCGATCGAACCGGCATACGGAACGACAGCACTGCTGCTGATCGCCGCCGCAGCCGTCGCAATTCTGCTGTTCCTCATCATGAAGGTGAAACTGCACGCCTTCGTCTCACTGGTCCTGGTCAGCGCGGTTACCGCCGTCGCGGCCGGAATCCCCCTGGCAGACGTGCCGTCGGCCCTGCTCTCGGGCTTCAGTTCCACACTCGGATCTGTCGCCCTACTCGTCGCCCTGGGCGTGATGGTGGGCAGACTGCTCGAGATCACCGGCGGGGCACAAGTGTTGGCCGACACCCTGATCAACCGATTCGGTGCCAAACGCGCACCGCTCGCCCTGGGTGTCGCCGCACTCATCTTCGGCTTCCCCATCTTCTTCGACGCCGGACTCGTCGTGTTCCTGCCGATCATCTTCACCGTCGCCAAGCGCTTCGGTGGTTCGGTGCTGCTGTACGCACTCCCCACTGCGGGCGCGTTCGCAGCGATGCACGCGATCGTTCCCCCGCACCCCGGCCCGGTTGCCGCCACCGACCTCCTCGGCGGAGACATCGGATCGGTACTGCTGGTCGGAGTTCCCGTCGCAGTCGTCTCCTGGTTCGTCGGCTCGTATCTCGTTGGTACGCAGCTCGGCAAGCGGTTCCACACACTGCCCGCCGACCTCTTCTCCGACGGCGCAGCCAACTCCGAAGCACACGACAAGGAGATGGCCGGCCTCCGCGACCCTGCGCCGAAGTTCGGTGCGGTGCTGTTCATCCTGCTGACGCCGCTCGTACTGATCTCCCTCAACACCGTCGTCAACACTCTGACCACGTCGGGTGTGCTGACCGGAGACGAGACCTGGGCAGCAGCGCTGACACTCATCGGTCAAACTCCCATTGCACTGCTCATCACCCTGCTCCTGGCTCTGTTCATCCTCGCGCCGGGGCGCTTCCCTGTGGCCGACGGTGCCAAGTACATGGATCAGGCGCTCGGGCCCATCTGCTCGATCATCCTGATCACCGGTGCAGGCGGCATGTTCGGTGGAGTGCTGCGGGCCAGCGGCATCGGGCAGTCGCTCACCTCCTCGTTGTCCGATATCGGGCTGCCGATTCTGCTGCAGGCCTTCCTGATCGCCACCGCGCTACGCGTCGCGCAGGGTTCGGCCACCGTCGCTCTCACCACCACCGCCGGGCTGATCTCGGTGCAGGTGGCGGAGCTGGATCTGAGCAACTTCAAGATCGCGCTGCTGGTGTTCGCACTGGCTGCCGGAGCCACCGTGCTGTCGCACGTCAACGATTCCGGCTTCTGGCTCGTCAGCCGCTTCTTCGGCATGGACGAGAAGACCACCCTCAAGACATGGACCGTCATGGAAACCACACTGGGACTGGCGATCTTCGCCGTCGCATCACTGCTGTGGGTGGTGTTCTAGCGCAGTTCTCACTGGTCGACCTCGAAGACGCGTGAGTCTGGATCGGCAAGGGGTTCGACGCGAGTCTTCGTTCCGCAGTCAATCGCTCAATTATGCTGCGATTATGGGCGAAATTCCCTTCTCTCGTATCGATTATGCGAGGCACTCGTGAGTGACCGCTTTCGATTCGACGCAGTGCTGGAACCGTTGACGTGGGGCAAGAACACGTACACGATCATCCGTGTTCCGGCTCGTTTGGTCGAGGCAGCGGAGCGCTGGCCGACTCGCCGGATCGACGGTTCGATCGAGGGGCTGAGTCTCAATCTCGGTCTCAACAAAGCAGATTCGAGTGTGATGCCCGGGTCGTTCGTCTACATCGGCGCAGGACTTCAGCGCCGGTTGGGCGTCCGTCCCGGTGATCTGGTGTCGTGCGAATTCGAACCGGCCGACCCCGATCTGGTACCTGTCCCGCAGGATGTCGCCGAGGCGATGGAGGCGGCGCACTGCACATCCGCGTGGGAACGGAAGCGGCCGAGCGAGCGCCGTCAATTGTTGATGCCCATCGACAACGCTGCGCGAGAGCAGACCCGAGCAGAGCGCATCACGCGACTGGTGAGGTCGTTGACGGACAGTGGGCAGACGGACGGCTGACACCGAGGCCGGTCGTCACTGCACCGGAACGAGAATGCGCCACGCCCCCAACGCCAATGAGCCGACGGTGACGAGCAGGAACAGGCCGACCCAGACGATGCCCGGCAGGAAGGTCAATCGGGCCAGCTGATCGGCGTCGGAGTCCCGAGCCCGTCCTGCGCTGCGGGATTTCTGCAGTTCGAGAACGGGGCGCGGACCGGCGATCAGCAGGAAGAACGTGATGAAGTACGCCGCAGCGACCTGCTGCTCTCCGGTGCCCCACCAGGACACGACGAACAGGGCAGCGCCGACAGTTACGAGAGACAGCAAGCCGTAGATGTTGCGAATCATCAACAGCATCAACGCAATCGAGATGACGCCGATCCACAGCACCGCGACCGCATGCTGCGTCCCGAGCACCAGGGCAGCACCGAGCCCCAACAGCGACGGCCCCACGTAGCCGGCGAACGTCATCGCGATGACGCCGAGGCCGGTGGGCTTTCCCTTGGAGATCGCGACGCCGGAGGTGTCGGAGTGCAGTCGCAGCCCCATCAGTTGTCGGCCGGTGATCAGTGCGACGAACAGATGCGCGCCCTCGTGCGCGATGGTCACGACATTGCGGGCGATGCGCCAGGTCTGCGGCAGTACCACGATGACAAGAGCGGCCAGCGCGGCAACTTGGACGATCCACACCGGTGGATCAGGACTCACCGCGGAAATGCGGTCCCAGAATTCGTTCACACCCCAGTATGCGGCTTCGCCGCAGTGGCGTGATTATGTGCCCCGGGCGGCACATAATCACGCCACTGCCGCAGGCACTAGGACGCGCGCTACTCGGCCTTCGCACGTTCGCGGGCGAGGGAGCGATCACGCATCTCCTCGAACTTGGTGGCCTGACGCTCGAGGTCTTCGAGGAACGCGGCGAGTTCTTCGCGCTTGTTCTCACCGCGGGCGGTGAAGTCGTTGCGCTCGAACACGCTCCACTTGCGCAGCACCGGCCAGACGACGTCCTCTAGGTGCTGACGCAGGTCGTAGATGCCGTGCTTGGCCATCAGCACACCGTTGCGGCGGAAGTTCGGCATCCCGGCACCGGGCATGACGAAGTTCATCACGATGTCGGAGACCGCCTGCAACGTCTGATCGGGCGAGATGTCCATCGCCGCACCGGTGATGTTGCGGTAGAAGATCATGTGCAGGTTCTCGTCGGCGGCGATGCGCTGAAGCATCCGGTCGGCGATCGGATCGTCGCAGACCTTGCCGGTGTTGCGGTGCGAGACGCGGGTGGCGAGTTCCTGGAAGGTCACGTACGCGACCGAGTGCAGCAGACCGACCCCCGCACCGGCGGGCGAGACGTACCCGTTGGTCATGTGGATCATCCGGGCCTCTTCGAGGGCGACGGGATCGACGCCGCGGGTGACGACGAGGTAGTCGCGCATGACGATGCCGTGACGGTTCTCCTCGGCGGTCCAGCGGCCGACCCACGTTCCCCAGGCACCGTCCTGGGAGAAGTTCTCGGCGATCTCACGGTGGTAGGACGGCAGGTTGTCCTCGGTGAGCAGGTTGGTGATCATCGCGGCCTGCGCGACGTCGGAGAGCTTGGACTGCTCCGGGTCGTAGTCCTTACCGCCGAGTGCGGCGAAGTTCCGGCCCTCGTCCCACGGAACGTAATCGTGAGGGTGCCACTCCCGCGCCATCGAAATGTGCCGGTTCACATTGTCCTCGGCAGTGGGCACCAGCTCTTGCAGAAGCTCGAGCTGTGTCAGATCCCTGGCCATCGAGATGCCTCCTCGCGTTGACGTCAGCTCGCAAGCCTAGGGCGATACATGCGTGACGTGTGGAGCCTTGCCCGGATTCTGTTAGAGGTAGCAATCGACGTCCGCACCGAATGGTGCGACGTCACAGCTCAGCGAGGATCGAGAATGGAACCTGAGGACGCGAGCGTCGCCGGACGGAAGACCCAGCCACGGAGAGCGAGGAACCGAGCGGCTCCGAAGATGCCACTCACAACGACGACGACGAGAGCCTGCACGTACGTCGGTGCAGCTGGAAACAGGACGTGCATAGCGGCCAGTGAGGCGGTACTCAGACCCAACCCGATCAGGGCCAGTCCCCCGGCTTCCCACTGCGTCTGGAACCAGCCCACACGTCCGGCCGCATGAAAGGTGTGGCGGCGGTGGAGTTCGTTGGCAAGGACGGTACTCGAGGCCACACCTGCGAGGTTGGCCGTGAACGATCCCAGAGAAGCGAGGGCGACGAACAACAGGGCGTACACACCGTTGCTCGACACCCCGACGACCACGAAGCGTGTGAACTGAGCGAGCACCGACTCCCCGAGCATCCGCGACCTGATGCGAGGCGCACAGCCCACCGGCCCGGACGCGGCCGGGACTTTCAGGGAAGTGCTCACGAGGTCTCCAGTTGTTGAACCGGAAGCGTCGGTCGGCGCTTCGACTCGATACAACTCTGCCCGCGACCGAATCAGTCTCGGGCGTGACGGAGATCTCAGGCCTTGGTGGAACTTTCTTCCCGAGCGCGCTTCTTGCGATCCAGGTCGATGTTGAGACTGTCGGGCTTGATCGATGCGACGAACAACACCGCGACGAGCACGACCACTACGACGATGGTGATGACGACCACCGCGATGCCGAAAATTGCCAAGATACCGTTCATGTCCTGCCTCCCGTGTCAGGCAATACGGTACTTGTCGTAGACGGGCCGGTCGACCACGACCCCTGGGTCGTTACTGCAGGCTCCACTCCCGCCCCCCAAGGTCGTTACTGCAGGCTCCACTCCCGCCCCCCAAGGTCGTTACTGCAGGCTCCACTCCCGCCCCCCAGCTCACCGCTCAGCTCACCAGGCGCGCCACGGCGCGCATCGGCAACGACAGCCAGGTAGGCCGGTTGCGCGCCTCGTACAGAACTTCGTACACGGCCTTGTCCAGCTCGTATGCGCGCAATAGGTCGGCCTCCTCGCGGGGATCGTGCCCGGCCACCGAGGCGTATCCGTCGAAGAATGCTGCAATGCTGCGGGCCGCCCACTTCTCGGCTCGTTCTCGTGCCGACGAGTCCTCGGGCAGGTCGACCAGCAGGTGATTGGCTGCATAGTCGAACGAGCGCAGCATTCCCGCCACGTCACGCAGAGCGCTGTCCATCTGCCTACGCTCGGCCAAGGTCTTCGCCGGCTCACCCTCGAAATCGATGAGCAGCCACCGCTCGGGAGTACCCAACACCTGCCCCAGATGAAGATCGCCGTGGATGCGCTGCACCGTGGTGCTGTTCGACGCCTCCGCCCGCGAGATCAGAGCGGTCGCCGCCGGGATGTACTCCGCAATCTCCGGCACCACCCGCGCCACGCCCGAGATGCGGGCAAGAATCTCCTCGACGGCGGTCGATTCCACCGACCGTTCGGCGGTGCCCAGCACCGACGCCAAGTCGTGGTGCACCTGCGCCACGGCCGCTCCGATTCGACGCGCGTCCGGGGCGAAGTCGGCCGGCAGGTCTTCGATCGGTGTCTGCGGAGAATCGAACACCTCTTGCACGCTGGCCAGCGCCGCAGTCCAGCCCTCGGCGGAGTTCGCGGCGAAATCCTGAGCCATGCCGAGCGTCGTGGGCTCACCGCCGACCTCGGCTTCGAGCCAGCCCCGAAGCGGCGCGACGTTGACACTGCCGGCCTCCGCCAGCGCGCGATGCAGCTCCACATCCGGACTGATCCCCGGCGGTACCTGGCGAAACAGCTTGAGCAACAGCAGATCACCGAGAATCACCGAAGTGTTGGACTGCTCCGCCCCCAGAACCCGACCGCGCAGACCGCTCGGCACACTCGAACCGCCCACGATCTTGAAATCGATGCTACCCGTGGCCTTTCCGACAGCGAGCGCGTCACCGTACAGGCCGATGATCTCGGGGTCCCGCAAACCGTCGAACACGGCCACCTCGCCCGTCACGGGCAGCACCCACGGCCGAAGGTCGTCGGTCAGTTCGGTCCTGAAGCCCAGGGGCACCTGGTAGGTCTGCGTCACCGCCGCGCCGTCCTGCGTCAGCTGCACCTCCACCAGCAGATGCTCGGCCGCGAAATGCGGCTCGTCCGCCAGCACGTCACGCGCGACGATCCGCACCGCAATCACCGTCGAACCCTTTGCGCCGAACCACCGTTGACCTGGCAACCAGGTTGCCAGAGCATCCTCGAGCTGGGGTTCGACCGTGCGTGCCACACTCGAGCTGGAACCGACCATGAGAATCTCTCGCCGCCTTCGTGGGAGTTTGCGGAGCTTGTGACCGTACGCAGCGAAACCTACCCACTCGCGGCGGCACCCACACACCGACAGCAAAGACACCCGAACGTTATGCAGGTCGTACGCCGGTGCACAGACATGCTCGTAGAGTGGAAACATGTCCGTTCCACTGACCGCCCACATCGACGTGCACCGCGCCGGTGATCGATCGAAAACCCGTGTGTCCTGGCTGGACTCGAAACATTCGTTCTCGTTCGGTCAGCACTACGACCCGGACAACACCCATCACGGACTGTTGCTGGTCAACAACGACGACATCGTCACTGCCGGTCAAGGTTTCGAGACGCATCCGCATCGCGACATGGAGATCGTCACGTGGGTGGTGCAGGGTTCGCTGGTGCATCAGGATTCCATCGGACACTCCGGAATCATCTATCCCGGCCTCGCGCAACGGATGACCGCAGGCAAGGGCATCATGCACTCCGAGAAGAACGATTCCTGGAGCATCGACGGCAACAGGCACACCGAACCCGTTCGCTTCGTGCAGATGTGGGTGCTCCCGGACAGCCCCGGTGCACAACCCGGTTACGAACAGCTCGAGATCGGTGACGAACTACTGCGGGGCGGGCTGGTCACCGTCGCGTCGGGAATGGACAAGCATCGTGGCCGGGCAGCAATCACCATCGGCCAGAAGTCGGCAGCGCTACATGCGGCAAGGCTGCTGCCCGGTACCTCGGTGACAGTTCCCGATGCCCCGTTCGTGCACCTGTTCGTCGCGCGCGGCACCGTCACGCTCGAGGGTGTGGGCGAGCTCTGGGAGGGCGACGCCGTCCGCATGAGTTCGACTGGCGGACAACGTATCACCGCCGCAGAGCCGGCCGAGGTATTGATCTGGGAGATGCATTCGCGACTCGGCGGTTGACATACGTGTTCGATGACAAGTTGATCACGGCAACATGTGGGGCCTGGGCTCATCGCAGACACCCGCATACACTCCCAGCGTTCACGATCGCCGATTTCGGAGGTACTCAACGTGTCGAATCAGAATCCGCCGCCCGGAAACTATCCCCCTCCCGGAAACTATCCTTCACCTGGTGAGTACCCCCAGCAGGGCGGGTATCAACAACAGCCGGTGGCGCCGAAGAACACCATGGGCACGGTGGCTCTGGTCCTGGCGATTCTGGGCGTGCTGTTCTCCTGGACCATCGTCGGCGGCATCGTTCTCGGCCTGATCGCCATCGTCCTCGGCTTCATCGGACGGTCCAGGTACAAGAAACGCACCGCCACCAACGGCACCGTGTCGCTCATCGCGATCATTCTCGGTTTCGTGGCCGCAGCTCTGTCCATCGTTCTCGTCGTCGTCGGCGTCGGCCTGTTCAACGCAGGCGGTGGTCAGGACTTCACCGAGTGCCTGAACAACGCAGGCAGCGACACGACAGCGCAACAGCAATGCGCCGACGAATTTCAGCAGAATCTCGAGAACAGGTTCGACGAGTCCACGCCCAATTGAGTCGCGACCGAGGCGACTCGGCCGCCTCAGGCGGTCCGGTCGCCTCGGGGTGACGTGCCCGCTACGACCACCTGGTTACCGCCCTGACGCTTGGCTTCGTACATCGCCGCGTCGGCTCGACGCAGCAGTAGCCTGGTGCGTTCGACGACGTCGGCACCGGCCTCCGAGCTCACGGCGCTGCAGTGCGCGACGCCGATGCTCACCGTCAGGGGCGCGGGGTCCCCTGCGGAATGCGCGGCACAGCGATACTTCTCGGCCAGTGCGAGGGCCTCGTCCTCGGCCGATTTGGTCACCACCGCGAATTCCTCACCGCCCACCCGCGCAACCAGCACCCCGTCCGTCGTCAATCGACGTGCGACGAGTTGCAGGGCCGCATCCCCCTGGTGGTGACCGAATCTGTCGTTGATCGACTTGAACCGGTCCACATCGACGACCATCACCGATACATCGGTCGCACCGAGGAAATACACCGGTAGGGCCTCGTCGAGTCCTCGACGGTTGCGCACCTGCGTGAGTGGGTCGAAGTTGGCGGCCTGTGCCTGGACCTGCAGTTTGAGCAGCAGGTACTGGAAGAACGTCGGGCCCATGAATGTGATGGGTATCAGCACCACGAGTTGCGCGACGGCCAGTCCGTGATCGGTGTCCGGCGACAGCAGGATGAGCACGAAGAACAGCACCACGGTTGCCCCGGCCCACAACAGATGCAGCGCCATCACCCTTGCACTGTGGAAGAGCTGTACGTAGACACTGTTGGCCGCGAGCAGCGCGAGCGCCAAGAAGAGGGTCTGAGGCGATCCGTACGACAACAGAACCAGCGTTACTCCGATGTCCGAGTACGCGGCGAACGACAGGGACACACGCTTCGACGGCCATGGAGCCTTCAGCCAGGCGACACCGACCACGAGTGTCGAGACGATCGCTGCGACGAAGACGGACCTACCGATCACGGAGGTCGGAGGCGTGTCGGTGAGCAACAGCAGTGCGCCGGCGCCGAGCCCGTACGAGAACGTGCTCAGTGCTGCGGCGAGGCGATACGGTGCGAGCGCACCGTGCAAACCGAGGTAGCTCACCACCGACTCGTAGCTGTGCGGCTGGTTCCACCACACGCGGAGGAATGTCGAGTTCACACAACCTCCATGCGGATTCCGGCCGAGCATCACCGGACCGGACGCTCACCGCCGGGCCGGACATATCGGCCATCGACAATGCTATTCGACCAGCATCACCCTCGGATGTCTCTTCGCCGGAATGCTGCCGACCCGATGATGCCGACACCGACGGCAGTGACGACGAGCCACCCGATCGGCGCAAGGGACAGTGCTGCTCCCGGCAATCGCGGAACGTGCGTGAAGGGCGAGAGGTCGAGCCACGGCTGCGGCAGGCCCACCACCGCACCGATCTGGCCGAGGGCGACGAATCCGCCCAGGATCGCCCACAGGACGGTCGCGAATCGAGGGACAGCGCCGAACAGAGCCACGCCGATGGCCGTCACCACCCACACGGCCGGGAGCTGAATCAATGCGCCGCCCACCACGGACCGCAGTTCGCCTGCGATATCCCCGGTGGCCGACCCGTACGGCAGCCCGATGGTGACGCCGACGACCAGGAGCAGCCACGCTGGGCCCAGGACGGCGAACAGCAGATGGCCTGCCAGCCACCGCAGGCGTGAGATCCCGGTGGCCAGCACGACCTCCGCCAGGCCTGCCTCCTCCTCGCTGTGCAGCCGCAGCAGGGCCGAGACCGAATATGCCGCAACGACGACGCCGACGATGCTCAGTACAGCGGCGATGAACGACTGTTCGACGGTGCTGCCACCGAATTTCTCCAGTGCGTCGCTGATGGCCGCACTGCTGCCGAGCTGTCCGCCTATACCGCGGGCGGACAACCCGATGGCGATGCCGAACAGGGCAATTCCGACGGTCCAGCCGAAGGAGGCCCCGCGGGTCAGTCGCCAGGCGAGCGCAACGGGCCCGGCCAGTGTGGACGCGGCCGATGCTCGGCCACGGCGTTCGGCCAGCAGTCCGCTCCCGAGATCGCGACGCTCGGCCGCCCTGACGGCGGCAGCGAGAAGCAGTGCTGCGGTGGCCAGTGACATCAGCATCGGCCACCACCTCTCGCCTGCGAACGGTCGCACCTGCGCCGACCACCCGATCGGCGAGAGCCACGACAGGGTGCCCGAGCCCGCATCGCCGATCGCCCGCAGCACGAATGCCGCCGCGAGCACGCCGAGGGCATAGCCGCGAGCCGCCCGCGCCCCCGACGCCACCTGCGCCGCCACGGCCGCACAGCCGACGAAGACGAGACCGACGACGACGACCGACGCCCCGTACGCGACGCTCCCGGCCACCGGGAGCCCGAATGCCCACAGCGTGATCGACGACAACGCGCCCGTCGCCGCCACCCCGGTGCCCGCCAGCGAGATCGCCGCGGCCAGTCCGGCGTATCGACCCACCGCCGTCGATCCGATCAGCTCGGTCCGACCCGCGTCCTCCTCACCTCGGGTGTGCCGCACCACGGTGAGGATTGCCGCCAGCGGAACCAGCGCCAGCACCAGTCCCGAGCGCCACGACACCAGAGCGCCCAGATCGCTTCCGAAGATCGGGCCGACGAGCGCCGCTTGTGCCGGCATAGCCACAGTGCCCAGGTAGAAGGCCTGACGGTCTGCCGCCGTCGGATACAAGCCCTCGAAGCTGACCGCGTACAGCAGCGGCAGCGCGCCGAGCAGAACGACCCAGATGGGCGCCACCAGGCGATCGCGGCGCAGATACAGCCGGAACAGCGCGCCCGTCCCCTCGAGGGAGTTCATTCGTAGTACCTCAGGAACAGTTCTTCGAGAGTCGGCGGCGAACTGACCAGGCTCCGCACTCCGGCGTCGGCAAGGACGCGCATCAGCGCCGGCAGGGCCTCGTTCTCCACCGTGCAGGTGACGGTGGAACGGTCCACGCTCACGGCACCGACCCCGGGGAGTGACTCCAGATCGACGGGCACTCGATCGACAGTGGCAGTGATCGTCGTGCGCGTGAGGTGTCGCATCGAGGCCAGGGTCCCGGAATCGACCGTCCGCCCGTCTCGGATGATCGTCACCGAACTGCACAGCGCATCCACCTCGGACAGGATGTGCGACGACAGCAGCACCGTGACTCCGCGTCGGGCAGCATCTTTCACGCAGTCCCCGAAGTGCTGTTCCATCAGCGGATCGAGTCCCGATGTGGGTTCGTCGAGGATCAACAACTCGACATCGGAGGCCAGGGCCGAGATCAGCGCGACTTTCTGCCGATTGCCCTTGGAGTAGGTGCGGGTGCGCTTGCTCGGATCGAGGGAGAACCGGTCGAGCAGTTCGGCGCGGCGGGCGGTGTCGACGCCACCGCGCATTCGGCCGAGCAGATCGATCACTTCACCGCCGGTCAGCGACGGCCACAGCGTCACGTCGCCCGGGACGTAGGCGAGGCGTCGATGCAGTGCAACAGGGTCGGCCCACGGGTCGCCGCCGAGCAAGCGCACCTGACCCGCCGTCGCGCGGACGAGACCGAGCAGCACGCGGATGGTCGTGGATTTACCGGCCCCGTTGGGTCCGAGGAAGCCGTGCACCTCACCGGTCGGCACGTGCAGGTCCAGTCCGTCGAGGGCCCGGACCGAACCGAACGTCTTGACCAGTCCGTCGACTGCGATCGCGTCGGTCATGTCCGGGCCTCCAGATACGTGTTCAAAGCCTGTGAGTCGGTGAACAATCCGTCGGTGTAGAGCTCGAGTGCAGGAAGGGTGATCTCGTCACCGAGCGCGCTCAGGGCCTCACGGAAATCGACGTCGGGGCCGGCCATCTGCACGTACAACAGCAAGCCTCCGACGTTCTGACGCGTCAGGAATCGGGCCCGCGCCGCGGGGTCTCGGCTGGGAGTGAACCGGCCGTCGCGGACGCCGTCGTCGATGTAGCGCACGGCGTCGTCGACCATGTGCTCGAACAACTCCCGCGCCAACGTGCCGCCTGCGGAGAAGCTCCGCACGATGTATGCGACGAGCGGCGCGTACTCGTCGATACGGGCGAGCTGTTCCATCATTCCGGTGGGCGCGGACGACGCTGCCTTGGACTCGCGGATCACCCGCAGAACGTGCTCGTCGCACGCAGTGCGCAGGCCGTCCTTGGACCCGAAGTGGTGATTGAGCAGCCCAGGAGAGACACCTGCGGCCGTGGCGATGGACCGCACGCCTGCGGTGAAGCCCTGGGAGCCGAAGACGCCGATCGCGGTGTCGCGGATTCGAGCCCTGGTGGTGAGATCCTCCGATGCTGTACGCATGTACAGCACATTAAACACCCGTTCAATCAAGCGCAAGAGTGTAAAGATGGACGGATGACTTCAGTAGTGAACTCGGGCATCGATCTCAGCTACCAGGACGAGAACACACGCGCGCAGGACGACCTCTTCGTGCACGTCAACGGCAAATGGCTGGAGGATTACAGCATCCCCGCCGACCGCGCCGTCGACGGTGCGTTCCGCACGTTGTACGACCGCGCCGAGGTCGACGTACAGACGATCATCGAAGAATCCGCGGCCGCCAACCCGCCCGCGGGTAGCGACGCACAAAAGATCGGCGACCTGTTCTCGAGCTTCATGGACGCCGATCGCGCGGAGCAACTCGGCGTCACCCCGATCGCCGACGAACTCACTGCCATCTCCGACGCCACCGACCTCGTCACCCTCGCAACCGTTCTCGGCTCACTGCAGCGCACCGGCGTGGGCGGTGCCATCGGCCATTACGTCGACACCGACGCCAAGCAGTCCGATCGCTACCTCGTGCACTTCAGCCAGTCCGGCATCGGCCTGCCCGACGAGTCGTACTACCGCCAGGACGAGTACGCCGACATTCGGGCGAGCTACCTCGCGCACATCTCGAAGATGTTCGCGCTCAGCGGTATCGAGTACGACGCACAGACGGTGTTCGACCTCGAGCAGAAGATCGCCGCCGGCCACTGGGACGTCGTGGCCAGGCGGGACGCCGAGAAGAGCTACAACCTGGTCGACTACGACACGTTGGTCAAGAACGGTGCCGGATTCAACTGGGCTGCATGGATTTCCGGACTCGGCAGCACCACCGAGCAGTTCGCCGAGATCGTGGTTCGGCAGCCTCCGTTCCTGAGCACCTTCGTCTCGCTGTGGAATTCCGAGGACATCGAAGCATGGAAGGCGTGGCTGGCCTGGCGCGTCGTGCATTCGCGGGCACCGTTCCTGACGAGCGCGATCGTCGACGAGAACTTCGCGTTCTACGGAACGACGCTGACCGGAACGGAGGAGAACCGCGAGCGCTGGAAGCGCGGTGTCTCCCTGGTCCAGGACGTGCTCGGCGAGGCCGTCGGCAAGCTGTACGTCGAACGCCACTTCCCGGCCGACTCCAAGGCTCGAATGAAGGTGCTGGTCGACAACCTCACCGAGGCGTACCGCCGGAACATCTCCGAGCTCGAATGGATGAGCCCGAAAACGCGCGAGAAGGCGTTGGACAAGCTGGGCAAGTTCACCCCCAAGATCGGCTACCCCGATCGCTGGCGCGACTACTCCAGCGTCGAGATCAGCGCCGACGACCTGCTCGGCAACTACCGACGCGGCTACACCGCGGACTACCAGCGCGACCTGGACAAGCTCGGCGGACCCGTCGACCGTGACGAGTGGTTCATGACGCCCCAGACCGTCAACGCCTACTACAACCCCGGCATGAACGAGATCGTCTTTCCCGCAGCCATTCTCCAGCCACCGTTCTTCGACCCCGAGGCCGACGACGCGGCCAACTACGGCGGTATCGGAGCCGTCATCGGCCACGAGATCGGCCACGGATTCGACGATCAGGGGGCCAAGTACGACGGCGACGGCAACATGGTCGACTGGTGGACCGACAACGACCGCACCGAATTCGGCAAGCGCACCACGGCCCTCATCGAGCAGTACAACGAGTTCGAGCCCAAGGCGCTACCCGGCCACAAGGTCAACGGTGAGTTCACCATCGGCGAGAACATCGGCGACCTGGGTGGTCTGTCGATCGCCGTCGCCGCCTACGAGATCTCACTCGAAGGCAAGGACGCACCGGTGCTCGACGGCCTGAGCGGGCTGCAGCGCGTGTTTTTCGGGTGGTCACAGGTGTGGCGCACCAAGGCACGAGACGCCGAGGCGATTCGTCGACTCGCCGTCGATCCGCACTCGCCGCCGGAGTTCCGTTGCAACGGCGTCGTGCGCAATCTGGACAGTTTTCACGAAGCGTTCGACGTACAGCCCGGAGATGCGCTGTACTTGGAGCCGGGGAAGCGCGTCAGGATCTGGTAACAGCAGGTGAGCGGAACTTCGTAGCGTGCTACGAAGTTCCGCTCACCTGGGGGACACAACGGGGAGGACTGTTCGGATGAGGGAATTCGTACGATGGCTCGCAGCGCACGGGGTCATCAGGTTCGCGGCCAAACGAGCAGCGGCCGCGGGCGATCCGCAGGCGATGCTGGTGGCCGATCCCGCGACGCGAGCCAATCCGACGCCGGTCTACGAGAAGCTGCGCGCCACCGCACCGCTGGTGAAGACTCGGATCTCGAACATCACCGTGCATCACCGGGTGGCATTCGACCTGCTGCGCTCGGACGACTTCCGGGTCACTCAGCTCGGTGCGACCCTTCCCGGTCCGATGCGGTGGGTCGAGGAGCACACCAGATCCGGCGCACTACACCCGATCCTGCCGCCCTCACTGCTGTCGGTCGAACCGCCGAACCACACCAGGTACCGCAAGCTGGTCTCCTCGGTCTTCACTGCCCGCGCGGTGAAGAAGATGCGCGATCAGGTGCAGGAAACGGCCGATGCCCTGCTCGACGAGCTGTCCGACGGCTCGCCGGTCGTCGACATCGGCGATCGCTATTGCGCGCGACTGCCGGTCGCGGTCATCGGGCGCATCCTCGGCGTACCCGAGGAGGACAATCAACGAGTTCTCGAGTTCGGCGAGATGGCCGCACCCAGTCTCGACATCGGATTGTCGTGGTCTCAGTTCAAGCAGGTCGAGCGTGGGCTGATCGGGTTCGACGCCTGGCTGTCGCAACACATCGCGGAGTTGCGCCGCAATCCCGGCGACGATCTGATGAGTCAGTTGATCGCCGCGAAGGACGAGGGCATCGGCCTCAACGACGAAGAGCTCAGGGCCACTGCCGGTTTGGTGCTGGCGGCGGGATTCGAGACGACGGTCAACCTCCTCGGCAGCGGAATCCGGTTGCTGCTCGACCATCCCGATCAACTGGCCGTGTTGCAACAGGATCCATCGCACTGGCCCACTGCGATCGACGAGATGTTGCGGATGGAGTCTCCCGTACAGCTCACGGCCCGTATGGCAAAGCACGACGTCGAGGTCGAGGGCGTGACGGTGCACGAGGGCAAGCTCGTCGTGCTGGTGCTGGCCGGTGCCAATCGGGATCCGCTGGTGTTCGAGGACCCCAATCGCTTCGACGTCACCCGTGCCAATGCCGGTAAGCACCTGTCGTTCTCGGGCGGACGCCACTACTGCCTCGGCGCGGCACTGGCCAAAGCCGAATCCGAAGTGGGACTCAAGACCCTGTTCGATCGGTTCCCTCACCTGCGGTCGGCAGGCGAGGGAACCCGACGCAACACCCGCGTATTGCACGGATGGGCTACTCTCCCAGTCGATCTGGGTGAGCCAGTCAGGACAACCGCAGGCCGGTAACGGAGTCGAAGAAGAACAACTCGTCGAGCCGGGGAACCAGTCGAATGGTTTCGGCCAGTGCGATCGACAGCTTGCGATCGACTCGGACCGACATCCTCCCGGATGCCGTGGTCCATCCATCGACCGCGGCGGGTGCGGAAGCGTAGATAAACGACTCCGCACCCAGTTCCTCGATCAGCTCGACGGTCAGCTGCAGGCCGGCCCCATCACCCACCAGGTCCCATGATTCCGGTCGCACGCCGACGACGACGCGCTCGCCCGCCGAGGCCGGGACGGGAATGCGCAACTCACCGAGTACGGCCGCACCGTCGCGCACGGGGGCGTCGACCAGATTCATTCCGGGTGACCCGATGAATCCGGCGACGAACGTGTTGACGGGATTGTCGTACAACTCCCGCGGCGCGGCGATCTGCTGCAGCTTTCCGTCCAGCAGGACGGCAACACGATCACCCATGGTCATGGCCTCGACCTGATCGTGGGTGACGTACACCGTCGTGGTGCCCAATCGTCGCTGCAGCCCGGCGATCTGGGCTCTGGTCGACACCCGCAGCTTGGCGTCGAGGTTGGACAATGGCTCGTCCATGCAGAACACCTTGGGCTGACGCACGATGGCGCGCCCCATCGCCACTCGCTGACGCTGCCCGCCCGAGAGCTTGCCGGGCTTGCGACCGAGCAGCGGCTCGAGCTCGAGCATCTTCGCCGCATCGAGGACTCGGGCGGCGGTGTCGGACTTGCTCATTCCGGCGTTGCGCAGCGCGAAGCCCATGTTGTCGCCGACGGTCATGTTGGGGTACAGCGCGTAGTTCTGGAACACCATCGCCACGTCCCTGGCCCGCGGTGCCAGCGAGGTGACGTCCACTCCGCCGATGTCGATGTGACCGCTTTCGACGGATTCGAGACCGGCGAGCATCCGCAGACTCGTCGACTTCCCGCAGCCCGAAGGTCCGACGAGAACGATGAATTCACCGTCCGCGATGTCGAGTTCGAGGTTATCGACAGCGAGCGCATCGGCTCCCGGGTACCGATGCGAGACACCGACGTAGTGAACGGCCGCCATTACTTCGGCAGCTTCGGGGTGATCTGGCGGTCGATGATCTGCTGCAACTGATCCGAGACGGACGCGAATGTGGTTGCCACATCGGCATTCTGCAGCGCGATCTGCTCGAGTCCACTACCGATGATCTTGTCGCCGCCGGGAACGAACACGCGGGCGTAATCCTGTGATCGGGTCAGCGCCAATTGGTCCACGGCCGTCTTCGCGTTGGGGTTCGCCTCGAGGAACGCGATCTCCGACGGATCCTGCTGCGCAGACTTGCGGACCGGCATGTAGCCGGTGTTCTGGGAGAAGTACGCGGTGTTGGCACCGTTGGTGACGAAGTCGATGAACCTGAGTGCGTTCACCTTTCGCTCGTCCGAGATCTTGGCCGGGATGGCAAGGCCCGCGCCACCCGTCGGGCAGCCGGGGGTGCCGTCGGTGGCCGGCAGGAAGGCAGTGCCGAACTCGAACGCGGCACCGGCCTTGATGGTGGACAGGTCGCCGGTGGAGGCGATGGTGGACGCGAGGATGCCCGCGGCGAAGTCGTTGGCGATGTCGTTGGAGACCGCGGCGTACTTCTTCGTATGAATCATGTCCTGCAGGAACTTGCCTGCCGCAATGGTATTGGGGTCGTCGAACTTCAGCTCGAACTGATCGGAGTACGATCCGCCGAACGTCCAGATCGGTCCCTCGAACGTCCACCCGAGATAGTCGACGGCGTTGCCCCAGCCGTGCGCGAGCTTGCCGTCTCCGACGACGGCCTGGATGCGCGGGCCCCACTCGTCGAATTCCTGCCAGGTGGCCGGTCCGCGATCGGGGAGCCCGGCCTGCTGCCAGACGGCCTTGTTGTAGTAGAACAGCGGCGTCGAGCGCGCGTACGGCAACGCCCAGTGGTTGCCGTTCCAGTTGTAGTCCGCCAGCAGTGAATCCACGTAATCGGACTGGTCGACGCCTGCTGCGGAGAAGTGCTTGTCGAGCGGCTCGATCGCACCGGTGAGGGCGTAGTTGAACCACCAAACGTCCGAGAGCACGACCACGTCGGGTACATCGTTACCGGAGAGCGCCGCGTTGAACTTCTGCGACACCTCCTCGTAGTTCTTGCCACCGTCGATGAGATTCACCGTCAGGCCGGGGTTCTCGGCCTGGAAACGCGAGATCAGTTCCTTCTCGAACTCCTGGGACTTGCCCGGGTGGTTCGACCAGAAGTTGATCGTGTTCGCATCGCCTTCGACAGCCTCGCCGCCCGACCCGCCCGATCCTGGGCCGCTGCACGCCGCGAGGGCAGCGGCAGCCGCAGCTGCACCGGTGAGCGTGAGGAAGCCACGCCGATTGATGATGTGTGCCATGGTGTTCGACTCCTGATAGTGAGGTGAATCAGCCCTTGACCGCACCGGAGGTGAGGCCCTTGATCATGTGGCGTTGCAGGACGAGAAAGACGAGAAGGATGGGCAGAATGGTCAGTACCGTCGCGGCCATCACTGCGCCCCAGTTGGTGTAGCCCTCGCTGTTCTGGAGCAGCGTCAACCCGACCGGCAGCGGGGCGACGGACGAGTCGTCGGACATCAGGAACGGCCAGAGGTATTCGTTCCATTCGTTGACGATGGTGATGATCGCGAACGCCACCATGGTCGGGCCCGACAGCGGCAGGATCACCCGGAACATCAGCCGTACCGGTCCGGCACCGTCCATCCGCGCGGCTTCGATGATCTCCGGCGGCAGCGACAGGAAGTGATTACGCATCAGGAAGGTACCGAAGGCGACGCCGGCCAGTGGAATGATGATGCCCTGGAACGAATTCCGCCACCCCAGTTCGGAGATGAGCGAGTAGTTGGAGATGACGGTGATCTGATTGGGCACCATCAGCGCGGCGATGATGACGAGAAAGACGATGTTCTTGCCCGGGAAGCGCAGGAACACCAGACCGTAGGCGCTCAGAACCCCGAGAACGAACTTGATGGACGACACGGCCGTGGTGATGATGATGGAGTTGCGCAGGTAGGTGAAGAACGGCACCTCCGTCGTCGCCTCGTCGTAGTTCTGCGGGTGAAACACGCTGGGCCACCACGTGACCGGCTGGACGTAGATGTCCGGTCGATCCTTGAAGGAGGTGATCAGGATCCAGAACAGTGGCAGCCCGATCATCAGCAGGACGGCGACCATGGCGGCGTATCCGAGGATGTTCGCGCTACGACGCGCACGTTGCTGGTCGCGCGGCCCGGGCGCCTTCTCCGGCGTGGCCGTCGGACGCTTGTCGGTCACAGTCATCGCTGATCGTCTCGATCCATGATTCGTACCTGCACGAGAGTGACGATCAACAGCACGAGGAACAGGATCGTCGCGACGGTGGCACCGTAGCCGGCTCGGAAGTTGCGGAACGTCTCCTCGTAGACCTGGTAGACCATCGTGGTGGTGCCGGTGCCCAGCGGACCTCCGCGCGTCATCACGTTGATGATGTCGAAAACCTGGAGCGAATTGAGCAGCACTGTGATCGACAGGAAGAACGTCGTCGGACGTAGTTGCGGCAGAAGCACTTTGCGGAAGGTGGTCCAGCGGCTCGCCTGATCGATCTCGGCCGCTTCCATCAGCTCCTTACGCACACCCTGCAGGGCCGCGAGGTAGATGACGAAGGTGTAGCCCAGGTTCTTCCACAGGTACGTCACGGTGATCATGACCATGGCCCACTTGGGGTCCTGATAGAAATCCGGGACCGCACCGAGGTCGAGGCGTCGCATCAGGTCCTGAACGAGTCCGAAGTTGGGGTCGAAGACGAACTGGAACGCGATGCCGATTGCGGCCCCCGAGACGACGTACGGGGCGAAGACTGCGGAGCGAACGAAGTTGCGGCCCCTGAGCTTTCGATCGAGCAGCAGCGCGAGCACCAGGCCGAGAACCAGTGAGCCCACCACTGCGGCGACCGTGAACACGACGGTGTTGCCGACGATCTGCCAGGTGTCCTCGCGAGACGCCCACTCGCGGTAGTTGTCGAAGCCGACGAACGTGGAGGTGGGCGAGGACAGGTTCCAGTCGAAGAAGGAGAACTGGAAGTTCTCGACCAGCGGCCGATACGTGAACACACCCAGCAGAACCAGGTTGGGGCCCACCAGAATCAGGAACAGTGCGTAGTCGGTCCACGGCCGCGAGAAGAAGCTCTTCTTCCTGGCCGTGGGCAGCACTCGTTCGGTTGTTGCACTCACCGCGAGGACTGTGCTCAGTCGCGGCTAACGATTGGTGAACTGAGCCCCAACGTTCACCGTCGGGCAGACCAAATGCTGCGCAGTGGTGCAGTAACGTGCGCGGCGGGTGTCGTTGATTCTGAACATGACAGGAGACGATGATGGGCACGTTCGACGTAGGACTTGCCGATGAGCGGACGCAGCTCGATGCGTTCGTCGAGGAGTACCGCAGCGATCTCGAGGTCATTCTCGATGGTCTGACCGAAGAGCAGGTCTGCCGCCGTCTGGTGCCGTCCGCTACGACGTTGCTCGGGTTGGTCAAGCACGTCACGTGGATGCAGCGGGTGTGGTTCGAGGAATGTATCGGTGGGACGTCGCGTCTGGAACTCGGTTTGGTACAGAGCCCGGAGGAGTCCTTTCGCCTCGACGTCGCAGACACCGCGTCCACTGTGATGGAGAGCTACCGGGTTGCGTGCGGGAGTGCCCGGACCGCGGTAGAAAAACTCTCTCTCGATGAGGTCGTGACCGGCCACCGTGCTGGTCCGCGTACGGTCCGGTGGGTCTACCTACAAGTTCTTCGCGAGCTCGCTCACCACTGCGGCCACGCGGACATCCTTCGGGAGCAACTGTTGGTCAGCTGAGGTGCGGAGGGGTAGAGACGAGCACCGTACTGGTTGTGGTTCTACCGGGCCGCGTACGGAATGGGCGTTGCCGTTCGCTGACTGACGAGACAGATTGAGGATCGGCTGGTCGAACCGAGTCACAGAGCGACCTATGTGAGCGGAACTTCGTAGCAGGGGTCGAAGTTCCGTGCACGTGCGGCGAAGCCGCTCTAACGGTTCCAGTCTCCCAGGCCGTCGGATCCGCTGAGGGTGCCGCCGTCGGTGTTGACGATGACGACGGGATCGCCCTTCTGGGCGTTCTCGAAGAACCACTTGCCGTCTTCGGTGCTGACGTTGAGGCAGCCGTGCGAGGCGTTGGAGTAGCCCTGCTGCGATTCCGACCACGGGGCCGCGTGTACGAAGATGCCGCTGTAGGAGATGCGCGTCGCGTACTCGACGTACGTGCGGTAACCCTCCTCGGAGTCCACGGGCACGCCGTAGGTGGACGAGTCCATGTACATGTCGCGGAATCGCTCGCCGACGATGTAGGTGCCGTTCGGGGTCTCGTGGCCGACCTTGCCCATCGAGGTGGGCATGGTGCGGACGACCTCGCCGTTGCGGGTGACGGTGATCTGCTTGGTGTTGTCGTCGGCCGTGGTGATGATCGAGTCGCCGGTGGAGAACTCGGCCTTCGCGCCACCTGCCTCGACGGTCACCTGGGTGTGCGCCGGGTAGAACTCGTTGGGCAGCCACCGGACCTGGCTGTCGTTGATCCAGTAGAAGTGTCCGTCGACGGACGGGTTCGTCGTGACGCGGATGGCGCGGAGCGCGGCATCGCGATCGCCGATGGCCTCGTCGAAGCGAATGGCGATGGGCTGCGCAACTCCGACGACCTCGCCGCCGGACGGGCTGATGCTCGGATCGGCGAAGTTCGCCGGCGCGAGCTGCGGAACGAGAGGCTGCGCGGGTGCAGGCACCGCGGGAGCCGAAGATCCCGGCATGCCGGGGATGGAGATGTCGGGCCCGCCCGGCCACAGCGGGGCGGCCTGTGCCGAACCGAATGCGGCGGACGCCGCGAGGGCTGTACCTGCAACGATCGCGCCGATACGGGCGAATCTGCGTGTGCGGACCGGTGATGCCATGTAACCCGACCATCCTTCGTACTGTGTCGCGATGCCCACGAACAGTGCTATCCAGGGCAACGCCCATTAACACACACCGCCCCGACATTTGCTAATCGGATATCGACGAAACGGGCGAAAGAAACCTCGAGTACGAGTATGTTCCCGCAACCGGTCCCGGGCGCTGTCGGACCAGGCCGCAGCGCATGTGTCGGCAGCCGGGGAACGGGTATGTGCAGGGGAAGCACATCCCGTCCAGACACCGGCGGATTCCGAAACGGACCTCTCCTGTCCGGTGTCCGAAGAGGGTGGACCGTGATCTCCGATGCTTTCCCCCGTACTCCCGTCAGCCACATCGTCGTCGTCGTACCGGCGCACAACGAGCAGGATCTGCTCGACGCGTGCCTGACCGCCCTGTCTCGAGCGCAGCGTCGCGTCGTCGAGGTGGCCTCGGTCCCCGTTTCCACGATCGTGGTGCTCGACGCGTGCACCGACGATTCTGCGAGCATCACCGCACGCCACCCGTTCGTGTCGACGATGGAAGTAGCTCACCGCAACGTCGGAGCGGCCCGGGCAGCGGGCTTCTCGGCGTGCGGCACCGAGCACGGAGCAACCACCTGGTTCGCCACCACCGATGCCGACACCCGGGTGGGTGAGGACTGGCTGCTCGGTCATCTCCGGCATGCCGCCGAGGGCGCTCGGGCAGTGGCAGGAACGGTGGTCGTCGACTTCGAGGATCGCTTCCGGGAGGATGTTGCCCTTCGGTCGTCGTACGACGCGCAGTATCGACACGAGGTCGGTCACCCACACGTCCACGGGGCCAACCTCGGGGTCCGGGCGACGGACTATCTCTCCGTCGGCGGATTCGCGCCTTTGACCACCGGCGAGGACCACGATCTGGTCCGACGCCTCGAGCTCGGCGGCATCGTGTGCCGTCGGGTGTGCGACATTCCGGTCACGACGTCGGGGCGCCTGCGCGGCAGAGCGCCCGACGGCATGGCCGGATTCCTACGTTCCCTGGAGCCCACCGCATGAGCGAGACCGGTTTTCTCGAATCCACCGACCGAGCAAACCTCGATACGGGGCTGCGCGCCGCGTTCTTGGCGTTCGAGGCGGACGGGCGTCTCGACCTGGCGCTGCCCGGCTCGGGATACACCGATCTGCGTTGGCAATCGCTCGCCGCGCTGAGCCGGCACAACACGGTGCTGGGCCGGTGGTCCGAGGCGCACACCGACGCGATCGCGATCCTGCACGAACTCGACGGCCCGACGCCACAGCGTGGGCAGATCTGGGGAGTGTGGGCCGCGGAACCGCCTGCGCCGATTCTCGAAGCGGTACTGGACGATTCGGGCTGGGTTCTCACCGGGACCAAACCGTGGTGCTCGGGTGCGTCACTGTGCACGCATGCGTTGGTGACGGCCCGGGTGGAGGGAAGTCCGCGGCTGTTCGCCGTCGATCTGACCCATCCGGGTGCAACTCCGGTTCCCGACACGTGGCATGCGGTGGGGATGAGCAAGAGCGATTCCGGTTCGGTCGCATTCGACAGTGTCCCCGCCGTCGCGGTCGGCGGACCGACCGACTACCTCACCCGGCCGGGCTTCTGGCACGGGGCAATCGGTGTGTCGGCAGCCTGGTTCGGTAGCGCGTGCGCGGTGGCGGACACGCTGCACGCCGCCGTCCGCGACCGGCCGGACCCGCACCGCGCTGCCCATCTCGGCGCCATCGCGGCGGCCCTCGGGGCAGCGTCGAGCGCACTGACCACTGCTGCAGCCGAAGTGGACGCGGATCCGTTCGACCGCTCCGGGCGAGCCCGAACCCGAGCCCGCGTCGTGCGCGCGGTGGTCGAGGACGCGGCGACACAATGCATCGACCGCGTCGGCCGCGCCCTCGGTGCCGGCCCACTGTGCGGCGACGCCGAACACGCGCAGCGCGTCGCAGATCTCACCGTCTATCTGAGGCAGAGCCACGCCGAACGCGATCTCGAAGCTCTCGGGCACGACATCGCCGAAGAGAACAACCCATGGTAGAGAACGCATTCGACGCCGAGGTCGACGTCGGCACCGCCGAGTCGGACTGGATGTCGGCCGACTGGTCCATCCCGGGCTTGGACTGGAAGGACGTCGTCACCATGGTTGTGGTCGCCCCGCACCCGGACGACGAGGTACTCGGTGTCGGCGGCCTGCTGTCCCTGGCTGCGGCAGCAGGGGTGGACGTTCGGGTGGTCGCAGTCACCGACGGTGACGGCTCTCACCCCGGATCCCCGTCCGTGACGGCGCAGGACCTTCGGACACGACGCCCCGTGGAGTCCGAGCGTGCGTTGGCCGAGTTGGGAATCGACCACTCTCCGACGCGTTTACAGATCGCCGACGGTACGGTCGAGGACCACGAGGGTGCGGTGGCCGATGCACTGATACCGCTGCTCGACGCCACTCCCGGTACGTGGTGCCTGACGCCCTGGCGCGGGGACGGCCATCCCGACCACGAAGCCACCGCACGTGCCTGCCTCACCGCGGCGAGCGCCGTCGGGATACCGGTGGTGGAGTATCCGATCTGGATGTGGCACTGGGCAACCCCCGATCATCCTGCCGTGCCGTGGACCCGCAGTCGCCGGATCGATCTCCCCGCCCACACACTCGAGGCCAAGCGAGCGTCGATCGAGCAGTTCGATTCTCAGATTCGCCCCCTGTCCGATCACCCCGCGGATCGAGCGGTGTTGCCGCCGCACGTTCTCGCTCGATACCGTCGACCGTTCGAGGTGGTGTTCGCGTGAGCCAGGGTTCTCGCAGCAGTCTCGGACCCGAGTACTTCCGCACCGTGTATGCGGTGAAGGACGATCCGTTCATGCTGGACAGCAAGTGGTACGAGCGTCGTAAATACGCCCTGACCCTGGCATCGCTGCCGAAGCCGCACTATCGGCGCGCACTCGAACCCGGCTGCTCCATCGGTGTGCTCACCCAGCAGCTGGCGGCCCGGTGCGACCACGTGGTGTCCACCGATGTGGTGGACAGCGCCCTCGATTCCGCGCGTAGGCGCGTCGGCGACACTGCCGCAGTCGAATTCGCGCGGTGGTCTCTTTCGGACGACTGGTCGACCTTGCCCGCATCCGCGGAGATGTTCGATCTGATCGTCGTCAGCGAGGTCGGGTACTACCTCGATGCCGACGACCTGACGTCCGCGATGGCCCGAGCTGTCGAACACCTGGAGGTCGGCGGCACCCTGGTGGCGGCACATTGGCGCCACGACGTGGACGACTATCCGCTCCCGGGCGATCGAGTCCACGAGATCATTGCTGCCACACCAGGATTGGCGTTGCTCAGCCGCTACCTGGACGAGGACGTTCGGATCGAGGTGTTCGTCGCCTCGGACGGTCCGGCGGTGTCGGTCGCGAGCACCGACGGCCTCGACGTGCGCTGACCGGGCTCGATCCTGTCGACGGGTCTCAGTCGGTCGACTTCGCTGCGTCGATGACCAGCCTTTCGGCGAGGTCGGCGAGTTTGACGTTGGTGTCCTGAGACAGCTTGGCCAGCAAAGCAAATGCCGCTTGCGAGTTCAGGTTGTACCGCTCCATCAGCATGCCCTTGGCCTGACCGATCAGATCTCGGCTCGTCAACGCGGCCCGGATCTGTTGTTCCTCGCGTGCGGCGGAGAACGCGATGGCCGCGTGCGCAGCGAACAGCGAGCCGATCGACTCGGCCTCGGCAGTGAACGCGTTGGTACGGGTGGAATGCAGGTTCAGTGCGCCGAAGTTGACTCCCTCGACGTAGAGCTGGAAGCAGATCATGCTCTTGACCCCGACCGCGGACGCCGCGTCGGCGAACAGTGGCCAGCGGGTGTCGCTGTCCATGTCGTCGATTCTGATGGTCGTCTGTTCGATCGCCGATTCGAGGCACGGTCCCTCGCCCAGCTGCTCCTGGATCTTGTCGCAGTGGCCGGCGGGTTCTCCCGACAACGCGGCGCTGTGTACGAACTTGCCCTGCAGCACGGTGGTGATGGACGCGAACTCAGCAGACGGGACGTTCGCCACCGCGGACTCGGTGATGACGGCCAGAACTCGATCCGGATCGGAATGCTGGCGCCGCAGCTTTTCGGCAACCTCGGCCAACCGTCGACTCAGCTCGAAATCGGTGACCGGCGGGCAAGTGCCCGTCGAATCCACTGTCTGCTCGCTGATGGTCGTCACCTCGTCCTGCTCCTGCACGCGTCCTGTTACCGATCAGGGGCGTACCCCGGCATCGGCGGTGTGCCGACAACACAGGATACGCCCCTGATGGCAAAGCTCAACGACCGTTAGCGGGCGTCAGAGGGTGCTGGGTGCAATCAGCGAGTGCACGTACCCGATTTTCTTCACGACGGTCGCCGGCAGCACGAACGGATAGAGGTCCTGGTGGCCCATCGAGCGGTTGATCTGGTTCAACGCCCACGACAACGGCAGCCACCAGTCGATGATCTGATCGAAGCCGACATCACCCGGCAGCGGGCTCTCCAGCGTCGAACCGGCCGGGGCCATGCCGAACGCAGCGGCCGTGTCGAGGGTGTCGCGAATGTGCAGGTAGTGCGCGAAGGTCTCGGCCCAGTCCTCGGCGGGGTGCATGGTGGCGTAGGACGAGACGTAGTTGTCTTCCCAGCCGTCGGGCGCACCTTCGCTGTAGTGGCGATCGAGAGCGTCCTGGTAGCTCGAATCGGGATCGCCGAACAGTTCCTCGAACGCCGCGCGATGTTCGCCGTTTCCGACCAACACCATCTGGTAGTAGTGGCCGATCTCGTGCCGGAAGTGTCCGACGAGTGTGCGGTACGGCTCCGACATCGCCACTCGTAGCTGCTCGCGGTGCACGTCGTCGCCCTCGGCCAGATCGAGGGTGATCAGTCCGTTGTCGTGGCCGGTCATCACCTGCTGGTCGGCGCTGGAGAGTAGGTCGAACACCAGACCGGTCGTCTCGTCCTCGTCCCGGCCGACGATGGGCAGTCCCAGTTCGGTGAGTTCGAGGACGACGCGACGCTTGTTGGTCTCGGCGTCGGCGTAGGCAGCCATCGCGTCCACGTCGTCGTCGGCGGGGCGAGTGCGGGTGAGCCGGCAGGAGACGCAGAGATCGTCGGTGTCGGCGGTGTCGACCAGCCAGTTGCACCGCGCGGTGTTGAGGTTGGCGCACATCTTCCACGTGGCACCGTCCACCTCTGCCTCGGCGACCCCGTCGTCCGCCTTGTCGGGGAGCACCAGCAGGGCTCTGCTCGGCAGATGGAAGCCGAGTGCACTCGAGCAGCTCAGACACAGTGAGTTCTCGAACGACAGCTTCTGTCCGCATTTGCGGCAGATGAAATCACGCATGGATGTTCCTTCGTGGCAGGGGTGAGTCGGACTCGTATTCCCGTTTATGGGCGGACTAATGCCGTTCGTCGAATATGTCGTACACATCTCTCCCGTCGTGCGGTGGGTTCGACAGCGCAATAACGTTACTCTGCGGGCCTGTCACCTGCGAGGAAGCAAACCGTCGACGCTCGCGTTGGTACAGACTGCTTCACAACCACTCTCCGAGAGGATCCGGGCCGGAAGATGGCAGATCAGATCACGCCGACGACTCGGCCGATGGCACGGTTCGTCGAACGGATCTCGCGGGCTCGCGGCGAGAAGAACAGCGAGACCCTGGCGGCAGGCTTTCTGCTCGCGGCGACACTGATCGCGCTGATCTGGGCCAACTCGCCCTTCGGCGAGACCTACCAATCGTTCTGGCACACCGAGCTGTCGGTCACCATCGGCGAGCACGGCATCTCCCTCGACCTCGCGCACTGGGTCAACGACGGACTCATGGCGTTGTTCTTCTTCGTCGTCGGTCTCGAGGTCAAGCGCGAGTTCGCGATGGGTGAGCTCACCGACCGATCCCGTGCCGCGATACCGATCGTCGCCGCCGTTGCCGGCCTGGCAGCACCGGCGTTGCTGTTCCTCGCCTTCAATCCTTCCGGCCCGGCCGCTCAGGCGTGGGGCGTCGTCATCTCCACCGACACCGCGTTCCTGCTCGGGGCACTCGCCGTCCTCGGACCGAAGAAGGCTGCCCGGCTGCGCATCTTCCTGCTCACCCTCGCGGTTGCGGACGATGTGGGTGCACTGGCGATCATCGCGTTCTTCTACACCGACAACCTCGACGTGGTGCCGCTGATTCTGGCGTTCGTCGGGCTCGGGCTGATCTTCCTGCTGCGCCGGCTCGAGGTGTGGCGCGGCTGTCAGTTTCAGAAGACGGCTGCACGATGTCAGAAGTGCACTGCAGTGCAACTCCGAGTTCTCGAGCACACGTCCGGCCGTATCCAGTGAGCGCTGCGATCCCTGACTGGATAGCGCATTGATGGTGAAATTTCGCATCAAGTTTTATTGGCCGTCGGTGAGCTGCGGGTCTAGCGTCGCGGCCGGCCGTGGACGGCTGTTGTCGCGCGAAGTGCTCGATCGGACACTTGCGGCATGGGCGGCGAGAAAGTTGTCGACGATTTGGATGCAGTCGTCGGCGTGGATGTGGCGCAGTCCTGTGAGGCGAGCGAACACTATCGGTCCGAGGAGCTGAATGAGGGCGAAGGTGGTGTCGATCTCGCCGAGTACAGCGCGGGCGTCAGGGGCCGTCAGGATCTGATCCAGGGACTTGCGGTATTGCTCTATGACACGGGCCCGAAGCGAGACCACCGCGCCAGGATCGAGATCGCGCCGGCTGGCGTCGCCGCTGTTGACGGGTCCCATTGCCAGCCAGGCCAGCGTGGTCATCTGCACGGGAGCTTGGTCGATGAGGTCGGCTTGGGTGGTGAGCAACGAAATCAGACGTTCACGTAGCGGACCGGTATCGATATCGGTGTCGACTGGGGGGAGTAGTCGCTCGAAGGTTGCAGCAAGCAGGTCAGTGGTACTTCCGAAGTGGCGGTACAGCGTGGCACGTGCAACCTTCGACATGCGGGTGACCGCCTCCACGGTGACCGCCTCGACACCGCCGGTGGCCAGCAGCTGGCCCGCCGCTTCGAGTAACCGGTTACGTGAGCGCGCCAGCCGGGGGTCGGCCGGGCCCTCGGCTGCAACGAGAGGGTCGACCATGAACGGGCTCCGCTCCATTTGACTGACAAGACATGTCCTCGCTTGACCATTCTGTCACACCCGCAAAGTTATGATACTAATAGTCTCGTACCGAGACGATCAGTCTCGAACTGGGAGGCTGGCCGTTGAACGAACGTAGATCCGACTCTGCCAGCGTCGCTCGATGGAGCGGTGCCCAGTGGTGGATGTTGATTGTGTCGTGCATGGCAGTCGCGTTGGTGGTGGCCGCAATGGCAGCATTGTATTCAGCGTTGCCCCAGATCGCGGTCGCGACAGGGGCGACGCAAGCTCAACTGACCTGGATAGTCGACGGTTATACGTTGGTTTTGGCGTGCTTCGTTCTGCCTGCCGGTGCGATCGGTGACCGGTACGGTCGCCGGGGGGTGCTCGTGGCGGGGTTGGCGTTGTTCGCTTTCGCGTCGGCATTGCCCTTGTTTCTCGCCGACCCGGCGTGGCTGATCGCTGCTCGCGCGTTGGCTGGGGCGGGTGCGGCGCTGGTCATGCCCTCTACCCTGTCGATACTGACCGCGGGATTTCCACCGGCGCATCGCGGCCGCGCTGTAGGTGTGTGGGCCGGGGTTGCTGGATCCGGGGCGGTCCTGGGCATCCTCGGGGCTGGTGTGCTGCTCGAACAGTGGT